>RKAY01000170.1 GCA_014846205.1 Collinsella aerofaciens
TAGCCGATGGCGTCGTACATGGGGACGGTACCCACCATGAGCGGCGTCTCGTCGATGAGCTGCTGGCGGAACTGGCGCGTCTTGCCCGAGTTGGAGAGGTCCATGATGGCGTCGGCGCCAAAGTCCTCGGCGATCTTGACCTTCTTCCACTCCTCGGCGGCATCGGCCTTATCGCCCGAGATGCCCAGGTTCACATTGACCTTGGTGGACAGGCCCTCGCCGACACCAAAGGCGCGCATGCCTTTTTTGATGTGCACGATGTTAGCGGGAATGGCGATGCGGCCGTCGGCCACCCGCTCGCGGATGTACTCGGGGTCGCGATGCTCGCGCTCGGCAACCTCCTTCATCTGCGGCGTAATCTGCCCGGCACGGGCGAAGTCGATTTGCGTGACGAGCTTGGGCTCGGTCTGTGTGCTCATTGGCACGGCTCCCTTCGTTGGCATTACCCATATCAGGTTTGCGGGTCAGGGCGGGCGCGCCCAATCTCAGCCTGCCGTCTTGTCCTGCAAGCTCCCCGTTATGTCATGGGCTCAAGTATAGCCTGAATGGGTACGATTGAGCCAACGAGCGTGCCTGTGGGGAGGCGAACATGGAAGACAAGCATCTATATCGAGAGACGCAATGGGATGTATCGGCCGAGGAAAGCCGTGCGCACCATGGCCTTGTCGCGATTGGTTTCGCGGTGCTTGCCGTGCTGGTGATTGCCTTTTGTATCTGGACGTTTGGTGGTCGCGGCGGCGCTGCATGGGAGTTTGAGGCTGATGATAGCCTACCGATTATGACGGTGAGGAGTACTGGCGGTAATGCCAATACGCTCGCCGTTCCGGGCGACTATTGGTATCCGTGCGATGGATTTGTCCAGCTGCAGCTGAGTGGTGGGTCCATTCCAGGTGAAGAAATCGAACGCGTGACGTTTGACGCGGCGCTCAAAACGCTCACGGTGAAGCTCAAAGATCAAGGAGATGTGCCCACGACGATGGATATCGCGCTGACGGAATGGCGCCTGGAGCCTCCGACGGGTGTTGCGGTGTCCGAGGTTGAGCACGTCAAGATTGTCTATCAGGACGGTTCGACAAACAGGATTGCAAAGGCCGATGGCTTGGCGGAGTAACGGGGTGTTTGGAAACGGCGGGCCTATTGTGCCTGCGCGTTCATGAAAACCAGGGTGTTTTTGTCTGAAAGCTCGGGGATGTGACGATAGCCGATGTTGAATGCGGTGAGCCCGCTTACATCCTCGAGCTTGTTTTCTGCCATCCAGCGCACCATGGAGCCGCGCGCCTTTTTGCTGGCGGTCGAGCGCTGGATGGGCTTGCCGTTGCGGATACCCTCGCCAAAGAGGCATGTGACGGCCGTGGCGTCGCTCGCGATGTGGGGCAGAACGGCTTTGGCATACTCTACGCTGGCGAGGTTGACGATCGTAGCGTTGGAGCCCGCCGGAGCGATGGCCCGTGCGAGCTTGTCGCCCCAAAATGCGTAGAGGTCTCGGGCATCGTCGACGGCAAGCTTCGCGCCCATCTCCAGCCGATATGGTTCAACGGCATGAAAGGGTCGTACGCATCCGTAAAGGCCCGAGAGGATCCACAGATGGTCTTGCAGCCATGCGAGCTGCGCGGAATCCATCACCTCGGGCGCCATGCTCTGGTATTGAATGCCGTGATAGGACATGACGGCAGGGGAGAGGTGACGGGCGAGTTCGGGATTGTCGAGATCGTCGTTTTTCAGGATGGACCCGAACTCATGCAGGGTGTTGAGGCAAGGCCCCAGCAGTTTGTCACTCACGTTCCATAGCGCCTGCAGGCCGCCGCTGCCTTCATTTCGTTCGATATCTAGCAGTGTGCGGTGGAGGCGAGCCGTCTCGTGCGCAAAAGGTGGAATGCCCAGGACTTCAAAAGCATCTTGGGCCGCGCGCATCTGCTTGGCGGGCGAAATGATGACCTGCAGCATGGACTCTCCTCTGCCAAAAAGGAAGTTGCGGTGGAATACGGTCTGTTTTGGCCGTTTATGGGTCAGTTTAGTCCGTATTTCACCGCAACTGATGAAGGGTCGGTTACGCGCGCTCGAGGAAGGCCTTGTAGCCGCGGTAGGCCTCGTAGATATCGGCCTTGTTGGCGACCTCCCACAGGGCGTGCATGGACAGGACGGCAACACCGGAGTCGATGACGTTCATGCCGTACTTGGCCATGATGTAGGCGATGGTGCCGCCGCCGCCCGCGTTGACGCGGCCGAGCTCGCAGGTCTGGAAGTCCACGCCTGCCTCGTCCATGATGTCGCGGATGAGGGCCACGTACTCGGCGTCGGCGTCGTTGGAGCCGCCCTTGCCGCGGCTGCCCGTGTACTTGTTGAAGCACAGGCCGCGACCCATGAAGGCGGCGTTCTTGGTCTCGAACTTGCCGGCGTAGCCCGGGTCGAAGCCGGCGGACACGTCAGAAGAGAGCATACGGCTGTGGGCGAGTGCGCGGCGCAGGGCCAGCGGGCTATCCTCGCCGGCGAGCGCCATGATCTCGGCGACGGTGTTCTCGAAGAAGCGGCTCGTCATACCGGTGGCACCCACGGAGCCGATCTCCTCCTTGTCGACGATGAGCGTGATGCTCGTGCGCTCCACGTTTGCGACGTCGATCTGGGCGAGCATGGAGGGATAGGCGCAGACGCGGTCGTCGTGGCCATAGCCCAAAATCATGGAGCGGTCGAGGCCCATGTCGCGGGCCGGGCCGGCAGGCACGACCTCGATCTCGGCGGAGAGGAAGTCCTCCTCCTCGACGTCGTACTGCTCCTTGAGGATATCCAGGAACATCTGCTTGACGGGCTCCTTAGGAGCGTCCTTGTCGTCCTCATCGAACTTGACGGGACGGCCGCCCACGATCACGTCGAGGATTTCGGCGTCGACGGCGTCCTTGGCGGGCTTGGACATCTGCTCGCTCGAGAGGTGGATCAGCAGGTCGGAGATGGTAAAGACCGGATCGTCGGCCTTGTCGCCGATGTTGATGTCGACGGTGGTGCCGTCCTTTTTGCAGATGACGCCTACGAGTGCGAGCGGGGAAGCGACCCAGTGGTAGCTCTTGACGCCGCCGTAGTAGTGCGTGTCGAGGTAGGCCATGTCGCCGGCCTCGAAGGCGGGGTTTTGCTTGAGGTCCAGGCGCGGCGAGTCCACGTGGGCGCCCAGGATGTTAAAGCCCTGCTCGAGCGGGGCGGTGCCCAGGTTGACGAGCATAAGGTCCTTGCCGTGGTTGGCGGCGTACACCTTGTCGCCTGCCTTGAGCTCGCGGCCTTCGGCGATCACGGTCTCCAGGTCGACGTAGCCTGCCTTCTCGGCCATCTTGATGCCGGTCTTGACGCACAGGCGCTCGGTCTTGTTCTCGCTCAAAAACTGCTTATAGCCGCGGCAAAGCTCCTCGAGCTCCTCGATTTGCTGTGGCGTGTACTTTTTCCATGCGCAGGGACGCTCCATAACGCAGGCTCCTTTCGGATCGATCGTGCTGGTTGATGTACCGTGAGCCATCGTATCACTCGGGAGCGTGCGGTGGCGGGGGAGCTTGATGTGCGGTGGCCGCGAGGCGGGTAGCGTGTAAACTGGAGTGAGCAAACCGTGCCCAGCCTAAAGCGAGGTATTCAATATGTCTGATAAGCGCCGCACCTTTGCCGTTATCGACGGCAATTCGCTCATGCACCGCGCCTTCCACGCCGTGCCGCCCACCATGAACGCGCCGGACGGTCGTCCCACCAACGCGATCTTTGGCTTTTTGAATATGTTCCTCAAGATGATTGACGCCTTTAATCCCGACGGCGTTGTCGTGGCGTTTGACAAGGGCAAGCCGCGCGTGCGTATGGAGATGCTGCCGCAGTACAAGGCTCAGCGCCCGCCCATGGACCCCGATCTGCACGCGCAGTTCCCGATGATCAAGGAGCTGCTCGGTGCGCTCAACGTGCCGATTCTGCAGTCCGAGGGCTGGGAAGGCGATGACATCCTGGGCACTATGGCGCGCCTGGGCGAGCAGGCCGGCTGCGACATGCTGCTGGTGACCGGTGATCGCGATATGTATCAGCTCGTGACCGAGCACGTTAACGTGGTCTCGACCCGCAAGGGCCTGTCCGACGTGGCGATCATGACGCCCGAGAGCGTGGACGATCTGTATCACGGCATCACGCCGGCGCTCGTGCCCGACTTTTATGGTCTGAAGGGCGACGCGTCCGACAACATCCCCGGCGTGCCGGGCATCGGTCCCAAAAAGGCGAGCGCGCTCATCGCGCAGTATGGCAGTCTGGACGAGGTCATCGCGCATGCTGACGAGGTCAAGGGCAAGATGGGTGAGAACCTGCGTGCGCACATCGACGACGCACTGCTGAGCCGTAAGGTGGCGACCATCCGCACAGATGCGCCTGTTGAGCTCGATTTTGAGGCGACGTCCTTCCCGGCGTTTTCTGCCGACGAGGTGTCCGCGGCGCTCGGCACGCTCGGTATTACGGCCATGCAGAACCGCTTCCTGGCGCTGATTGGCGGCGAGGGCGGGGTCGCGCCCGCTGCCAGCGCGTTCGAGATGCCAGCGGTTGTGCGTGCCGCTGCCGGTGATGCCGAGGCGCTTGCTGCCGCGGCTACCGAGGTTGGTCGCGCCATCGAGGCGGGCGAGTGGATTGCCGCCGTGGTTGACGATGACAAGGAGGAGGGTGCGCTCTTTGGCCTGACGCGTACGCTGTGGTTGGCGACGTCCAAGGGGCTCTTTGCGCTCGAGGAAGCCGATGGCGGCACGCCTGCCGCTGTCGAGGGCTTCAATTTAGCTCACGGCGTGATTGCCGGCGTGCTTGCGCGCCTGTTTATGGAGGGACGCGTGGCGAGCCCGGATATGAAAGCGCTGCTGCACGAGCTTTCGCCCGTCGACTCTTCTGAGCCCGAGCTCATGGACCCGCTGTCCGCTGATTCCACGCGTATCTTCGATACCGTGGTCGCTGCCTATCTGCTGGATTCCGATCGCTCCGAGTTCGATGAGGCATATCTTGCCGATACGTATCTGCAGATGTCGCTGCCCGCGGCGCGCGGCGCAGAGGGTGCTGGTGAGGACGCTCCGGTGCCTGCTGCCCGTACTGCGGCCCTGACGCTGGCGCTCGTGGCGCCGTTGCGCGAGTGTATGGCCCGTGAGAACGCCGTCAACGTGTTCGACGGTATCGAGATGCCGCTCGTGCCGGTGCTTGCCAAGATGGAGCGCGCCGGCATGCTCGTGGATCCCGATCGGCTGCGCAGCCTGTCCGAGGGTCTAGCGACCCAGATTACCGAGGTCGAGCGAAGCATTCGCGACCTTGCCGGTGACGAGACCTTTAACATCGGCAGCCCCATGCAGCTCTCGCATGTGCTCTTTGATGTGATGGGGCTTCCGACCAAGGGTCTCAAAAAGACCAAGCGCGGCTACTATTCGACCAATGCCAAGGTACTGAGTGATCTTGCCCGCGACCACGAGATTGTTCGTTTGATCTTGGACTGGCGCGAGAAGTCCAAGATCAAGTCAACCTATCTGGACACGTTGGGACCGCTGCGTCGAGGCGACGGCCGCGTGCACACCACGTACAACCAAACCATTACCGCAACGGGGCGTCTGTCCTCGAGCGACCCGAACCTGCAGAACATCCCGACGCGCTCTGAGCTGGGCCGTACCGTCAAGACGGCGTTTTCGGCAGGCGAGGGCAGCGTCTTTTTGGCGGTGGACTACTCGCAGATCGAGCTGCGTCTGCTGGCGCATCTTTCGGGCGACGAGCACCTGGTGCGCGCCTTCAACGAGGGCGAGGACTTCCATGCCGAGACGGCCGCGCGCGTGTTTGGCGTGCCGGTGTCCGAGGTAACGCCCGACCTGCGCAGCCGCGCCAAGGCCGTGAACTTTGGCATCGTGTACGGTCAGCAGGCCTACGGTCTGTCGCAGTCACTGCACATCTCGATGGCCGAGGCGCGCGACATGATCGATCGCTACTACGAGGCCTACCCGGGCGTGCGTACGTTCCTCGACAATGTGGTGGCGCGTGCCAAGCAGACGGGCTACGCCGAGACCATGTACGGTCGCCGACGTCATATTCCGGAGCTCAAGGCCAAAAATCCGCAACTCCGCGGCTTTGGCGAGCGCACGGCCATGAACCACCCCATGCAGGGCACCGCAGCAGACATCATCAAGATCGCCATGGCCCGCGTAAGCCGCCGTCTGGAAGAAGAGGGCTTTGCCGCCCACATGATCTTACAGGTACACGACGAACTGGACTTTGAGTGCCCCGTCAACGAAGTCGAGCGCCTGACCGCCATGGTCCGCGACGTCATGGAGCACGTGGTAGACCTCCGCGTCCCCCTAATCGCCGAAGCCAGCACCGGCATAACCTGGGCCGATGCGAAATAGGAAAGCAGCCACAGTTCCAAAGTAACCAAAAAACAGAAGGACGCCCCTCATCAACAAGGAGCGTCCTTCGTTCAATTAAATTCAGCCAAGTATCTAGACGCCAAGACGCCATCCAGGCGGCAAGCAAGTCACCGCGGGACCTGGCCGGGCGAGGCGGGTAAGTTTTTCGTAGATTCCGCACGAGCCGGAAAGCACTTAATGTGCTTTCCGAGCGAGCCCAGGAC
>RKAY01000080.1 GCA_014846205.1 Collinsella aerofaciens
GAGCAGGATCTAGGTGTTGAGCTCCAGTGTCCGCAAAGCGCCGAGAGCGCCCTGCAGAAGCAATTTATCCCCTGCTTTGACCATAAGACACGCAAATGGCGCGGCCTCACCCGCAAGCCCCTTGAGGACGCGTGTATGGTCCAGATCGAGTCTCTCGGCATTCGCCTGCTCCCCCGCCACGAGCTTATCGATCTTGTTGAGGACTCAACCGGGAAGATTACCGGCGCCGTGCTCTACGACCGCGCAAGCGAGCATCTCGTGCCTATGGCAGCCAAGGCCATTATCATCGCGGCGGGCGGCACGGGTGGCCTATTCGAGCGCAGTCTCACTTCCGCCGACGTGCTCAGCTCATCACAGGGAATCGCCCTGGCGCACGGTGCGTCCCTTACTAATATAGAGTTCATGCAGATGATGCCCGGCTTCATCGAGCCTAAGCGAAACCTGGTCTTTAACGAAAAGACCTGGCGTTACGTCAAGTTCGACCAACCGGTCGATATTGCCGACGGCAAGCTGGACGATCTGCTTGACCAGCGCTCCGGATATGGTCCTTTCACCTCGCGCTTGGCCTCCCACGCCATCGATCTTGCCATCGATCAAGCGGGTGCCGAAGGCCTGACACTCCACTACGACTTCCCCCGCGAGGACGTCCCCGAGTTTGTGCAGACTTTTGCCACCTGGCTGCAAGACGAGCACGGCATCGCGCCGAGCGACGAAATGCGTGTGGCGATGTATGCCCACGCCGCCAACGGTGGCATCAGGATCGACAAGACCGCGTACACGGGCGTTGAGGGCCTCTACGCCTGCGGCGAGGCGACAGGCGGCATGCACGGCGCCGATCGCATTGGTGGCCTGTCAAGCGCCAACGGCATCGTGTTTGGGCGCATCGCGGGCGCCTCGGCAGCCCAAGCAGCACAGAATGCACCTGAGGCAGCCCCGAAAGCGAATATCGCCCTCCCCCAGCATGGCATTGCCACAACAGACGCCGAGCGCCTGACCCGCAGCCTTAGGCACACGATGAGCACCTATTGCATGATCAACAGGACCGAAGCAGGCCTAACCAAGGCGTTGCAGAAGCTTGAAAGCCTGCAAGACGAGGCAGCTGCGCTGAGCAAGCCACACGCCAACGACAGCGAAATCGCTGTCCTCGCCCGCTTGGAATCGCAGATTAAGCTAGCACAGGAAATGGTCAAAGCCATGCGCAACCGAACCGAAAGTCTCGGTTCCCATTATCGAGCGGACCAAGTCGAACACCCATCTAAAACAGAACACAGCTAATCGATATCTATAGGCCCCATGAGCTCGAAGTGGCACGGGCTCATGTCTCGTGCGAAACAAACAAAACTCCAGTTGATTCCCATTTTCGTGACACCACGAAAATGGTAACTGCCGGTGTCGCCGCTCGCGCGGTTAAAGACTACAAACGTACGCGCTATGCATGCTATTTAATCGCCCAGAACGGAGATTCAAACAAGCCAGAGATCGCGCTCGCCCAGGCATACTTTGCCGTGCAGACGTGCCGGTTTTACCGATCCCCAGGGTAGACTCGATCTGTGAAAGCGGCTGTGCCCTTTCGGGTTCGACCCTATGCGAGGCCAACAAAAAAGCGACCAGCCGAAGCTAGTCGCTTTAATTTACTTTGGTGGGCCGTCAGGGGGTCAGCCCGCTGCGCAGGCGACCGCTGCGGCGCTTCGCGCCTTGCGCGCTGCGCTGGCAAATGCTTACGCATTTTCTCAGCTCCGCGCCCCGACGGGTTCGACCCCATGCGAGGTCAACAAAAAAGACGGTCAACTTTCGCTGACCGTCTTAGCATGCTTTGGTGGGCCGTCAGGGGGTCGAACCCTGGACCTTGGGATTAAGAGTCCCCTGCTCTACCAACTGAGCTAACGACCCAAAGCTAAAGTCCGTTGTGGCGGACTTTAGAGTAGATATCGTGTGGTGGGCCGTCAGGGGTTCGAACCCTGGACCTTGGGATTAAGAGTCCCCTGCTCTACCAACTGAGCTAACGACCCGATATCAACACGAAGCAAGAACTGGGGTGGGTAAAGGGACTCGAACCCTCGACCTACGGGACCACAACCCGTCGCTCTAGCCAACTGAGCTACACCCACCGTGTCCTGTGCGCTTCGCGCTCGACTATTATTGCAAGGAACGGCACGCGATGCAAGCCCCAATTTTCAAGAATTTTGAAAAGAGTTTTTCGGGTCCATTTCAAGCATTTCCCACCGGTTTCATAGGAGTAAACTTGCCCCACCCCGATGTTCGAAAGGACAAGCATGAAAGAACTCTCCAATCGCACGGCAACGTTTACCGATTCGGTCATCCGCCGCATGACGCGCATCTCCAATAAGTACGGCGCCGTCAACCTCTCGCAGGGCTTCCCCGACTTCGATCCTCCGGCGCAGCTGCTCAAGAGCCTAAGCACCATCGCCACCGACCCCAAGCCGCTCTACCACCAGTACTCCATCACCTGGGGCTCCCAGGCCATGCGCGAGGCGCTTGCCGCCAAGCAGGAGCATTTTATGGGCATGCCGATCAACCCCAACGAGAACATCGTAGTCACCTGCGGCTCCACCGAGGCCATGATGGCCGCCATGATGACGGTCACGAACCCCGGCGACAAGGTCGTCATCTTCTCGCCGTTCTATGAGAACTACGGCGCCGACACGATCCTTTCGGGTGCCGAGCCCATCTATGTGCCGCTCAACCCGCCCACATTCGACTTTGACCGTGAGGTACTCGAGGCGGCCTTCCGCGACAACGACCCCAAGGCCATCGTCCTATGCAATCCTTCCAACCCCTGCGGCAAGGTCTTTACGCACGAGGAACTCACCTTTATCGCCGACCTGTGCAAAAAGTACGACGCGTACTGCATCACCGACGAAGTCTACGAGCACATCGTCTACGCGCCCCACGAGCACGTCTATATGGCCACGTTGCCCGGCATGTTCGAACGCACTATCAGCTGCAGTTCGCTGTCCAAGACCTACTCCATCACCGGCTGGCGTCTGGGTTACACCATCGCCCCGGCCCAGATCACCGAGCGCATCAAGAAGGTCCACGACTTCCTCACCGTGGGCGCCGCCGCTCCCCTGCAGGAGGCCGTCGTCACCGCCCTCAACTTTGACGATAGCTATTACCGGGAGGTCCTCGACCTCTATACCGCCAAGCGCGACCTGTTCTGCCAAGGACTCGACAGTATCGGTCTTGAGCATAACGTGCCGCAGGGCGCCTACTATGTGATGATGGATATCTCGGAGTTTGGCTACGACAGCGACCTCGAGTTCTGCGAGGACCTGGCCTCAAAGGTTGGCGTGGGTGCCGTGCCCGGCTCGAGCTTCTTCCGCGAGCCTGTCAACCATCTGATCCGCTTCCACTTTGCCAAGCGCGACGAGACGCTCAACGCCGCGCTCGAGCACCTCAAGTCCCTGCGTGATAAAATCAAGCCGCGCGGGTAAGGACGACCCGGCACTAAATGCACCCCGAGGCCGGGCACATCCTGGTCACGCGCGACCCGCGTGACACCATCGGCGAGCACAGCGGCTGCCCCTTCCACGACAACTGCCTCGAGGGCCTCATCGCCGTCCCCGGCGTCAAAAAAACGCTGGGGTGGCAAGAGCGCTGGAGAGATGGCCGACGACCCGGAGGCCATGGACCTGCTTGCCGGATACCTTGCGCAAGCGCTCATGACCTACACGCTGTGCTATGCCCCGCAGAAGATCATCGTCGGCGGCGGCGTGGCCGACCCACACCCCTATCGTGCCGCTCGCCCGCAAAAAGTGCGCCGAGATGCTCAACGGCTATATCGTCACGCCCGAAGTCAACGACATCGATTCCTACATCGTCAACAACAGCCTCGAGGGCAAGCAAGGCATCATGGGTTGCCTGGCCCTGGGTGCACAGGCGCTTCAACAGTAAGCACGCCTGCTGGGCGTGACGGCGTCCCGCCGCGCCCGGCGAAACGCCGTCACGCTCTCATAGAAGCCCTCAAACGAAGAAAGACCGCCTAGAACCAAGCACGTGTCCTAGGCGGCCTTTTTGGCACATATGAGCGATCGTAGGAGATATCGAAGCACAACACCCGACATCGCGCCGCAGCAGTCGATCATCACGTCGGTGATCATGCCGGCACGACCGGGCACAAAAAGCTGAATCGTCTCGTCGATCGAGGGAATCAGCAGCAGGAAAACCGCCGTGGGAAGCAGCGCATCAAAGGTACGACGGCCCTTAACGTCAAACGCGTGTGTCGCCAGAATGCCGAGTACCATGTATTCGGTAAAATGCGCGCATTTGCGAACGACGAAGTTGGTAACCCACTCGTACGGAAACCCCATGCCGTGCAGAAAACCGCGAACGGCCTCCATGATCGACAGGCTCAGTGAGCCGGACCCCGTTCCGGGAACCAACGAGTTACCCCAAATCAGCACCACCATAAGGCAGGATGCGACTGCCCACTTGCGATCGATTGTAACCATGCAGACGCTATGCCTCCGCACAGAGCGGCTCGAGGCTGGCGGTACCGCCCTCGATAACGCTCAGATACGCACGGCCCGTGCGCCTCACCGCCGCAGACTGAACGCGATTGATCTCTTCCTCGAGAATCTGGTTGACGCGCTCGTGGCGGCGATTCTCCATAACACCGGCAGCGATGGCCTCGGCACGTTCGATACCCTCGCGAGAGATGCGGGCGGTGTCCTCGGGGAACACGGCGCTGTGGCGGCCGACATAGGCGGGAGCCACGGGTGCGGGGGCAGGAGTGCACACGAAGGTAGTAACGGGAGCAGACTCGCCGATCTCATCCAAAATTGCAGCAGCCGCGGCCCACATGCCCTCATGGCCGGAGTAATCGGCCATGGGCACGTCCACCTCGGCGGCAGCGTCGACGGACTCGTCGACTGCGACGGGCTGGGACGCAGAAGCCGGGGCATCTGCCGGAGCGGCCACCGCATACGGCATGTCGTTTGAGATAACGGGCTCGTCAAGGTCATCGAGGTCGATAGCCACGGCGGAGGAGTCGCTGATGATGGGCATGTTGGCGATGTTTGTGTTGTACGGCACCGCCCCAGCTGTCTGCTGCTGGGCAGGAGCGCCCCACAGCGAGCTTTCGGCAGCACGACGGGCAGCAATGGTCTCCTCGTCGTCGGCAGCCAGGGGCTCGCTGCCATAGGGGTCAGGCATGGATACCGGATTCACGGGAACGGCGGTGTCATACGTAACGGGCTGAGTCGTTGCAGCGTTGTTGGCGGCGTTAGCCACAAGCGCCACGAAGGCGGCCGTACTGCCCGCAGGGGCGGCCTGAGAGCCCGAAACGGCACGCGCGGCGGCAGCGATGTCGTCGCGGTTATAGGAGCCGGTCTGCCCGCCGTAGGTGAGTTCGTCGATAGCGACCTGATAGACGTCGCGTGAGCGCGTGGGGTCGCAGCTGACCGGCGAATCGTCGTCGAGCATGCTATCGATCATGGACCAGGCGTCGTCCTCGCTCATGGCGTCTGCGGCGCGGGCGATGGTGGGGACGCCGTCGTCGGCATGACGGCGCTGGAAGGCACCGGTCAGGCCGGAAAAGACCGATGAAGGCTGCTCGGCATCAAACGATGCGGAAGAAGCGGTCTGAGGAGCGGCATACTGCTGCGCCGGGATCGAGGCGGTCTTGAATTCGTTGTGGGTTCGGCCAAACTGAGCAGCACCGCCCATGGCGTCGGGCTCGAACAGGCGCTCGGCATGCTGAGCGCGATATTCAGAAATGCCCAGCGAGGCGGCATAGATTCCCACGCCGGCCACGGCACCCACGGCAAACGGCACGGCGCCCGCGACGATCGTCTCGTTCACCGACGAAAACGGCAGCGTGGCAGCATACATCACCACGGGAGCGGCAAGGCCGATTCCGCAGGAAAGTCCAGCAAGGACTGCTCGTTGTGTTGCATCAGAAGAAGCCATGAGCTCTCCCCATCTTCCAGCACCCAAATCGCATCATTCAGTTGGCTGCGCGAGAGAAGATGAAGCGGGGCTATGCCCCAAAGCAACGGTATATGGTTCGTTTCATCTGCGTTTTCCGTCGCGAAGCTTAAAAGCTATTATGCGAAACCACACCACCGATTGCAAGCGGAGATGTCGGATTGAAACGAGAAAGCCGCTGGCTACCGGTCCCAAGTTCAAAAAATGTTTTCGAAGGCGCCATGCAAAAAGGGCCGGGGCATAAACCCCGACCCCTCAAAAGAGCGATGAGCGGTTTTAGCGTGCGGCGAGCGACTTAGAACGTCTGCTCGTAGTCGCTGTGCTTTTTGGCCGAACGAACCAGGAACTCCTGGTTGGTATTGGTGCCCTTGAGGCCCTTGATAAACGACGCGGCCGCGCGCTCGGTATTGTTCATGCCGGCAAGGATGCGGCGCAGGCCAAAGACAAACGGGCGCATCTGCTCGTCGACCAGCAGGTCCTCGTTACGCGTACCGGAGGCAACGGGGTCGATGGCCGGGAAGATGCGGCGGTCGGCCAGGTCGCGGTCGAGCTTGAGCTCCATGTTGCCGGTGCCCTTGAACTCCTC
>RKAY01000036.1 GCA_014846205.1 Collinsella aerofaciens
AATAGCTCCTGGATGCCGGGGTTTTGGCGGAAATCAGGAACTATTTCACCGCAATTGAGGAGGGACGGGGTGGATGGCGGGGTAGCTAAAAGAGCTCCGTTCTAAATGAGCTGCTTAGGCTGGGTCGATGTCCATGCTAGCGACGAGGTTGGTACCGGTGTCTAGGAGGTTGGGGAGGACTACATCGCCCATGCGGATGGGGGCTTTGACCACTAGGCCGCGGATGAGGTCCATCGCCTGGGCATGGAGTGCCAGCGGGATGGCTTCGGCTGTGCGCACGGGCAGCAGCCTCTCGTCGCCGCCGGATACCGCCACGGTGGTAGTGAGCACGCGCATGGGGCAGGTGAGCTCCTGATGTGCGAACGTATCACCGCGCGGGCAGCTGTTGCCGGTTACGGAGCGCACCTCTGCCACGGCGCCGTCTGCGCTGCGCTCGATCTCCACGGTCAGGAGGCACTCGGATGGGCAGGTGGTGCAGTTGAACCGCAATGTCTCGGTCACATTCGTGCTCATGGCCTTACGCCTCCTCTACGGGATCGACGGACAGGACAATCTCGCTAACACCCAGGTCGAGTGCACGCTGAATCACCTTTGCTGGCAGCGGGAAGCTTTCCATGACGCTCGGTTTAAACGGGCGCACCTTGCCTGCAAACAGCTCCTTGTCGCCTGCCAGAATGCGCACGCGGGCGGCATCGACCGGCCGGCGTACGCGGAAGTTGAGTTTGGTGAGCGCTACAGCCGTAATGCGTCCCGGCAGTGCGTAACCCGCAATGCCGGCGGGGGAGACCGTAAGCTGACAGCCCGGGCCCGCAGCGCTCATCCCAGCGCCGCCGTCCAACGCCCATGCCGCCGCAGCCGCACCGGCATGCTCTGACTCGGTTGTCACATTGTCGGCCAGATCGTGCACGTGCAGCACGTTGCCGCAGGCAAAGATGCCCGGCACGCCCGTCTGCAGACTCTGGTCCACCACGGCGCCGCGCGTACGTGGGTCCAGCTCCACGCCCGCGGCAACCGAAAGCTCGTTCTCGGGAATCAATCCCACCGAGAGCAGCAGCGTGTCACACGGAACGATGCGCTCGGTCCCGGCAATGGGCGCCAGGTGCTCGTCGACCTGGCTCACTTCGACGGCCTCCACGCGGTCGCGCCCGATCACGCGCGTGACTGTGGTAGACAGATGCAGCGGAATGCCGAAGTCGTCCAGGCAGTTCTTGACGTTGCGGCGCAGGCCGTTGGCGTACGGCATGAGCTCGTACACGCCCTCGACCGAAATCCCCTCGAGCGTGCAGCGGCGCGCCATGATAAGCCCAATGTCGCCCGAGCCCAAAATGACGGCACGCGAGCCAGGCTTGAGGTTTTCAATATTGATGTATCGCTGCGCCAAGCCGGCCGTAAACACGCCGGCGGGACGGCTACCGGGAATCTTGATCTCGCTGCGGGTGCGCTCGCGGCATCCCATAGCAAGGACGACGGCACGCCCGGTGAGCTGCAACATGCCGGCGGGGTTCATGAGCGTGACGGTGCGGAGTGTGGCGGCTCCCGTGGACTCGCCCGAATCAATCCCAAGCACCATACTGTCCAAGAACAGCGCAATGTCGGTCGCGCGCACCTGGTCGATAAAGCGCTGCGCGTACTCGGGGCCGGTGAGCTCCTGCTTAAAGTGCGAAAGGCCAAAACCCGGGTGAATGCACTGGCGGAGTATTCCGCCCAGATGCTGCTCGCGCTCCACGATGGCCACGCGTGCGCCTGCCTTATGCGCGGCCAGTGCGGCCGCCATGCCGGCGGGTCCGCCACCGATAACGACCACGTCGAATGCCTGCGTCGGCACGGCGTCCGCGGCGCCGTCGGTCGCGCTCGCTGCATTCACTTCAAAGCTCGCCATCCTAGTGCACCCCCTTCAGTGGTCCCTCAACCAGCCAAGATCCGGCATCCTCCAGCAGCACCTCGCTGGGGTCACACCCCAGCTCGCGGGCTAGGATTGCCACCACGCGGCTCTGGCAAAAACCACTCTGGCACCGACCCATGCCGGCACGGCAGCGGCGCTTGACACCCTCGACCGAAACCGCACCCGGGCGGCGTCGAATCGCGGCAACAATCTCGGCCTCGGGCACCGTCTCGGAGCGGCAGACGATCTGCCCCCATGCAGGGTCGGACTCAATGAGCTCCTCCTTACGCGTAAGCGGCGCGCGGTCGAAGTCGTCCGGCGCGCGGCGAATCGGATCCCAATCGGCCCGTTCGCGCAAAGCAACGCCCGCCTCGCGCATCACGTGCTCCATGCGCTCGGCAATGGCCGGTGCGCTCGCCACGCCTGGCGACTGAATGCCCGCCGCCTGGAACAGGCCTGGTACCACGGCGGACTGCCCAATAAAGAAATCGTTCGTTCCTTGAATGACCGGACGCCCGCCGGCAAACGCGCGCACCACGCGACGCGTGTCCAGATCGGGCACCAGCTTGCGCGCGCCGGTCAGCAGCGCGTTCACATCGCTCGCGTAAGTCTGTGTGTCGCCCGGCTCGCGTACGGCAGCGGTCGCGGTGATCACGGTGTTGCCGTGCACTGTGCCTGTGACGATAACGCCCTTGGACACCGGCGTGGGCACGGGGTAGAGCGGCATGAGCGTGCGCGGCTCCTTATCCAGTACCACGATGTTTCCCTGGCGCCAGACCATCTGGAACTCCTCGGCGCCGGCCATATGCGAGATGTCCGCGGCGCCGTTGCCCGCGGCGTTGATCAGATAGCGGCAGCGCACATCGCCGGCAGGCGTCACCAGCGTAAAGCGCGTAGCCCCGTCGGTAGCCTCGCTGCCAGCAACCTCAATGGCCTCCACCGGTGCGGAGCGCATAAACGTCACGCCGTTGGCGACGGCGTTCTCCAGCGCGGCAATGGCGACCTCAAACGGATCGACAAAACCGGTCGAGGGGCACCACAGCGCGCACGTGGCCTCGGCACTCGCGCGCGGTTCCAGCTCGTGGATGTGCTCGGGGCCGATAATCGACAGTTCGGGCACGCCGTTGGCCACGCCATTCTGGCGCAGCTTCTCCAGGTGTGCGCGGTCTTCGTCGTTAAACCCCAGCACCATCGAACCGGTGCGGCAAAACAAAAAGCCTAGCTCCTGGGCCCAGGTGCCATACAGCTCGCAACCACGGGCGTTGACCTGCGCCTTTACCGTGCCCGGCGCCGGATCGTAGCCGGCGTGAACCAGGCCGCCGTTGGCCTTCGAGGCGCCCAGCGCAATGTCGTTGGCCGCCTCGACCACGCAAATGGACAGGTCATAGCGCGCGAGCTGTCGCGCGATGGCGCATCCCGTGATGCCCGCGCCCACAATCGCGATATCAAACGTTTCCGTCACAGTGCCTCCCAGACGAGTTGACAGGCTGTCAATAAGACTATCCTACGGTCTGCACACCCCCAGCGCAGCGGCAATGCGGCGAACAGCCCCGACGCATCCGCCAACGGCAGGCGAGGGGAGACTCGGCAACGTCGACGACCTCGTCTGCCGACAACTACGGCAACCGTTCGTCTCGGCCTGTAACAGTAAGAGGGGAAAATCGGTCCTATGTGTTACAGATTGAGATTTAAAGTCAGGGAGAGATTCTTCTGTCTCGATCTGTAACATCTGGGGACCGTTTGGGGTCTAGATGTTACAGATTTAGATGAACCTATCAGTCGGTTTCGAATGTCTAAATCTGTAACGGTTAGACCTGTTTTTGCTGAGTTGTTGTTACAGATTGAGATATTGAGATTGGACGTTCTCCTTTGTCTTGTTCTGTAACAGATAGAAGGGTTTCTGGCCCCTAGTTGTTACAGATTGAGATTTAAGTCGGGGAGAGAACGGTTTGCCTCAATCTGGAACACCTAGACCCGGATTCCGCTCCCACCTGTTACAGATTGAGATGTTTGTGTCCGCGCCAGCCCCGTACCCAGCCGTGGTCCCATATAAACAAACCCCGTGGTAAACTTGACCCGACTGTAAATATTCCGAAAGGTACACCCCAATGTCCAAGTACATCTCTGAGCTCATGTCGCCGCAGCTTATGGGCGTCATCTATGCCTTCGTGGGCTTTATCATCGCCCTGTACGTGCTGTCCGTCGTCTATGTGTTCATCGACGCTCGCCGCCGCGGTGCCAGCGCCTACGTGGCATGGGGCATCATCGCCCTCATCCCGTTTGTGGGCCTTATCGCCTACCTGGTCCTTCGCCCGCACTCCTACGCGGCTGACCGTGAGGAGCAGGAGCTGGACATGGCCCTGCGCGAGCGTCAGCTTGCCCAGTACGGCACCTGCCCGCAGTGCGGCGCGCCCATCGAGAAGGACTTTGTTGTGTGCCCGGTGTGCGACACCCAGGTTCGTAACGTGTGCCCCAGCTGCCATCGTCCGCTCGACGCGCACTGGAAGGTTTGCCCCTACTGCCGAACTCGCATCCAGTAACGCATCCATCGCCGGGCCGGCCGCAAGCCACGGGCACGCCGCAAGCAACGCGCGCACCGCGCCCCGTCCCACACGATGAAGCATGCGTAGAAAATCGCCCGCCGTGCCATTAAGGTGCGGCGGGCGCTTGTATACCAAGGCAACCTGCCTATAATGATGCAAGTCAAAAACGCCGAGCGCATCGCACGCACTTGCATCAGGCATCCGAGAGGAGAAAACATACCCATGAAGGCACTCTACAATGACGGTTCGGTGGCCGAGCTCCCGCAGGACGAGGTCACGCACGTCATCCGCCACTCTGCCGCGCACATCATGGCGCAGGCCATCAAACGCCTGTACCCCGAGGCCGATTTTGCCTACGGCCCCGCGACCGACAACGGCTTCTACTACGGCGTCGACCTGCCCGAAGGCGTCAAGATCAGCGAGGACGACTTCCCCGCGATCGAGGCCGAGATGAAGAAGATCGTCAAGGAGAACCTCAAGTTCTCCGTGTACGAGAAGCCCCGTGCCGAGGCCATCGCCCTTATGGAGGAGCGCGGCGAGAAGTACAAGGTCGAGCACATCGGCGACCTGGACGACGACGCCCGCATCACCTTCTACCAGCAGGGCGATTACATCGACATGTGCGTCGGCCCCCACATCTGCTACACCAAGGCCCTGAAGGCCTTTAAGCTCACCGGCGTCTCGGGCGCCTACTGGAAGGGCGACAAGGACAACAAGATGCTCACCCGCATCAACGGCGTCGCCTTTGCCACCAAGGAAGAGCTCGACGAGCACATGCACATGCTCGAGGAGGCCAAGAAGCGCGACCACCGCAAGATCGGCCGCGAGATGGACCTCTTTATGATGCGCGACGAGGCCCCCGGCTTCCCGTTCTTCCTGCCTAACGGCATGATCCTTAAGAACACGTTGCTGGACTACTGGCGCGAGATCCACCATAAGGCCGGCTACGTGGAGATCTCCACGCCGCTCATCATGAACAAGCAGCTGTGGAAGACCTCGGGCCACTGGGACCACTACAAGGACAACATGTACTCCACCGTCATCGATGATGAAGAGTACTGCATTAAGCCCATGAACTGCCCGGGCGGCGTGCTGGTGTACGCCTCCAAGCCGCACTCCTACCGCGAGCTGCCCATCCGCGCCGGCGAGATTGGCCTGGTGCACCGCCACGAGCTGCGCGGCGCCCTGCACGGCCTGTTCCGCGTGCGCTGCTTTAACCAGGACGACGCCCACCTGTTTGTGCGTCCCGACCAGCTGACCGACGAGATCGTGGGCGTGGTCAACCTCATCGACTCCGTGTACCAGAAGTTTGGCTTTAAGTACCATGTTGAGCTTTCCACCCGCCCCGAGGACTCCATGGGTTCGGACGAGGACTGGGCTCGCGCCGAGGAGGGCCTGCGCACCGCTCTGGAGCAGCTGCACATGGACTACGAGGTCAACGAGGGCGACGGTGCCTTCTACGGCCCCAAGATCGACTTCCACCTGGAGGACTCGCTCGGTCGTACCTGGCAGTGCGGTACCGTCCAGCTCGACTTCCAGATGCCGCTCAACTTTGACCTGGAGTACGTGGACGCCGACGGCACCAAGAAGCGCCCCATCATGCTACATCGCGTGTGCTTTGGCTCCATCGAGCGCTTCATCGGTATTCTGATTGAGCATTTTGCGGGTAAGTTCCCCACTTGGC
>RKAY01000114.1 GCA_014846205.1 Collinsella aerofaciens
ACTTGGTGACGCGGTCGCCCTTGGCGTAGGACTTGCCGCTGACCCACTCGGCGGGCGTATCGCCGCTTGCGGACGGCACGACTTTGATCCAATGCTGCGGGTCAGTGGTCGGGTCATCTGCCGTGGCGGTGTGGCCGTTGATGGCCTTGTAGAGCGCGCCCTGCCAGAGCACGCGGTCACCCTGCGCGTAGACGTGGCCCTTCTCGTAGCGCGGGAAGAGCGCTGGTACCTTGAGTGCGTCGTCGTCGCTCAGCTTGGAGGCCTGAATCTGCGCGAGCATGAGCGCGGCGTCCTGAGCGGTACCAGCATCCGGCACGATCGTCCAGACCTGCCAGATGGCCCCGTCATGCTGCTCATAGGAGAGCACCGTGTGGTAACCGGCTCCGGGGTTGGGTTCCGCCGCCTCGCGAATCGGCAGGCCGGAGCCGTCCGTGGTCAGGTAGACAGACCCAGATACAAATTGTCCGTAAAACATTTTTCTCCTTAATGGTTGATTCTTTCCCAAAGCTCCGGAGCCGTATCGGGCTCAGATCCGATACGGGGCGCATGCGTCTGCAGGCACTTGTACAGGTCGCCTCCATATGCCACGCGCGCGCCAGCGGCATACGAGGCCTCGCCCACATACCACGGCCGGATGAGCTGGGGTACCTTCAGCGCGTCCTCATCACCGAGAGTCTCGGCGGACATGGCAGCAAGCCGCACCGCGTCATCGCGCATCCCGTCTGGCACGACACTCCATACTTGGTAGATGGAACCGCCCCGCTGCTCATACGCCATCTCCGCCTTGAAACCCTCGGGGACCTCAGGCTCATCAGACGCGAGAATCGGGAGACCCCTCCCGTCTGTCGCCAGGCGCACTGCGGGCCCGACAAGGGTCCCGATCAATGCCATTTAGACTCCTTTCTCTCGACCTCTCGTGGCAGAAATCCCACGCGCGTATCCTCTCCTTGAGAGCCCACGCGTCTGGGATTTACGGGATTGGAGACCATGATGAAAGTTGCAGAGGCCGCCTCGAGGTACATGGACGACAAGCGCGGCAGGCTGCGCGCCTGCACCCTGGCCGGGTACGAGAGCGCGCTCACGCTCCACGTGCTGCCCCGATGGGGCGAGCTGGAGCTCGAGGCGATAACGCCCGAGGACGTGCAGAGCTGGATTGATTCGTTTGAGCTGCCGGGGGCCGCCGAAAAGGCATACAAGACCCTGCGGCAGGTTATCCGCTGGGCCATCCGCCGTCTCGGTGTGCGGATGTACGACCCCACCGCCGCCGGTGTCGAGCTACCGCACAAGCCGGCGCACCGCCCACGCACGATGGAGGCGGGGCAGGTCCGTGCCTACCTCCGCGCGCTGTGGGGACACGAGTGCGAGGCGGTCGCGATCTGCTCGGTGACCCTCGGGCTGCGGCGCGGCGAGGCGTGCGGGCTCAAGTGGTCCGACATCGACCTGCGCACCGGAGAGGTCCGCATCCGTCGCTCCCGGCAGGTGGTCCATGGCCACGAGGTCTTGGAGGCGCCGAAGACGGAGCGCTCGGCCAGGTCCTGCTGGCTCCCCCGCTTCGCCGTCAAGCGCCTGCGCGCGCTGCGCAAGGGCCGCTCCGGCTGGCTGTGCGAGCTGTCGCCCGACGCCATCGCGCGGCACATCAAATCCGCATGTCGCCAAGCCGGAGCCGCCTGGACCTCGATGACGGAATGCCGTCACACGTGGGCGACGCTCGCCGTTGAGGCAGGCGTGGGAATCGAGACCGTGGCCATGATGCTGGGGCACACCGATATCGGCACGGCATACGAGCACTACATCGTGCCGAGGCCACGCATCTGCAAGGATGCGCAGCGCGAGGTCGAGCGGCTGATATTGGGCGGGTGATTCTGTATCCCCGAGCTATCTCGGCGGTGGCAACGTCGGCCTTCTGGGCTGCACCGTAAAGGCGGAGTGCTGGATCGTCGCAACACGCATCCTCATCGTCAGGTTCAGCTATGTCTCGGGGTCGATGTCGTCATCCAACGCGTGCGAGCTCACCTCGGGCGCTGCGCTCGTGCTTCCCGAGCGCCTGAGGCCGAAGTCGAATATCCTGACCACGGCGTTCACGTCGGAGCGCTTCGGCAAGTCGGTAGGCGCGGTGGTCGAGCCGTCCGGCGCCGTAAAACTCTATTTCTCGACTCGCTCGGAAATACGCGGATATGGATTTGAGAACTGCGCCTGCTGCATCCCCCTGACCATATAGCCCGTCCGCGCCCTCCTAGAGCACGACGAAGGCTGCTTTGTATATGTTGGCGTCAGCCATAAGGTAGAGCATGCCGCCCACGTAGTAGGCATGGACACCGAAGCCGCCCGGACTGTAATAGCAGTCGGCGCAGACCCCCGAGCCGGTGCAGTACCGCGCGAAGATGGATATGGGGAATACGGTCGATGCCAGCGGGCGACCGTTGTCGTAGATACAGACAAGCGCCGCCATCCTGTCCAATGGGAGCTCGCACCGGAAAGGCTGATACAGCTTTCCAGTGCTTGTCTGTGCCACGACCCTCGGGGATACAGAATCCCCGAGGTCTGCCAGGGGAGTCAGTTCGGGGATGAGAAGCTTAGGCTGACCAGTCGTCAGTCCGTCGAATGTCACCGAGCAGATCGGGACCGTCACGTCGGCGTCACCGTCCAGGATGGAGCCTTTCGGCACCGACGGCGCGGCGGCGCTCGAGCCGGGGGTTCCCTGGAGAACCTTCCACTCAACCGTCTCGACAAGGGTCGGGCTGGACCCGCTCACATCGCGGGTGTAATGAACGCAAATGTAGTCCATGCGCTTCTTGCCTTGCGAGCCACTCGCCACCTTGACGTCCTCGGGCGCGGTGACACCGATATGGCGACCCTGCACGATCATGTCGCCGGTCGCGATACGGACGGTGTCCGCGTCGACGAGAGATGGGGCAAGTTTGCCGCCCGTCTGCAGCACATAGCTGCCAGTGCCGACTTCGCCCGCAATGCGGCGCCCGTCGTCGGCCGAGCTGACGTGTGGCACGCCCGCTTTGCCGGTCACAATCTCCATTTAAGCCGTCCTTTCCCATATAAAGCCGTTCTGGCTGTCTCGCATGGCCCACGTTCCCCCATAGGTGGCGCCGGGGTTCTTCCCCTGGCTCTCCATGTAGAGAGAGCCGACGGGATGGGCGGCGAGGAACACCTTGGCGGTCGAGGCCTCGGGGCCTTGTGGCCCTTGCGGGCCCCGAGGCCCCGTAGACCCGGTCGGTCCTTTAATGTTGCCTATCTTTGTCCAGGCCATAGCGCAACCCCAGCTAGGCCTTATAGGTGTACAGGTTTCCGGTCGAGGCGTCGATGTACACCGAGCCGACCACCGCGACGCCGCTCGGGGCGCCGGTTCCCGCAGTGACGGAGGTGCCGTCCGCGCCCTTCGGGCCCGTCGGGCCGGTCGGGCCCTGGGAGCCCGTGGCGCCCTTCTCTCCCTGCGGGCCCCGCGGTCCGGTCTCGCCGGTGGCGCCCCTGTCGCCCTTGGGTCCCTTGAGCGAGCCGATGTTCGTCCATGCCATGATGAGCTCCTTTCGCTAGGCCGTCTGGCCGTACTGGTAGACCTTGAAGCCGTCGGCGGTGTCGATGTAGACCGCGCCCTCCTGCGAGGCGGACGTAGGAGCACCCTGGCCGAAGGTAATGCCGGGACCAGCCGGGCCCTGCGCGCCCGTGGCGCCCTTCTCGCCCCTGTCCCCCGTGGCGCCCTTCTCGCCCCTGTCTCCCTTAGGGCCCTTCATCTCGCCGAGGTCTGTCCACTGGGCGTCGCCGGACATCGACGTCTTGACCCACATGTGGCCGTTATCGCTCGTGACGTAGGTGTCGCCGACCGCCGCATCTGCAGGCAGGGCGTTCTTGTCGGCGACGGCGCCCTTGACGGTGATGGACGTACCGTCGGCGCCCTTCTCGCCCGCGTCGCCCTTGGGGCCCCGCGGGCCCTTGACGCTTACGCCCTCGACGGCTTCGCCGACGTGCGCGGTGCTGCCCGCCGAGTCCACGGACGCGATGGCGTACACGTCGCCGTTGGCGTCGATGACCACGTCGCCGACCTGCACGCCGTCGGCAGGCTTGAGCGCGGAGAAGGCAACGTCGCTGTTGCTCTTCACGTCGATGTTCGCGACCCTGACGCTGCCGCCCTTGGCTCCCGTCGCGCCGGTCGCGCCCCTCGGCCCCTGCGGGCCCATGAGCGTGCCGACCTGGTTCCATGTGTTTGCCATTTATTACTCCTTCTCGCCGTAGCGATAATAGGTGCCAGTCTCACTGTCGAGGTAGAGGTCCCCGACGCGACCACCTATGGCGGGGGTGCCGCCCCCGACATACCACTTCGTGCCGGGCTCGCCTGCGGACTTCAGCTGCTCTCGCACCCAATCTTCGACATCAGCCCAGGTCTTGACCTCGTCATCGGTGTAGATGTAGCCGTCCGGCTTGGCCCTCGGGCGCACCTTGAGCACGGCGCGCGCGTGCGTGTCGCGCCCATCGCTCGCCCAAACGGCCATGTCAGCACCCGCAGTAAGCAGAAGTGAGGGCACCACGGCCTCGCCGCCCACGACCGGGACGACCAATGCGCGCTCCGATCCGGCGACGGCGAAATGTGCCTCCGTCACCCCCTGCAACGCGATGTGAACGCGCCGACCCGTATCCCATTGGTAAAGGGGCGGGCCGATGAGCTCTATCTGCTTCATAGCAGTCTCCTATCTCCCCACCGCACCAGGCGATGCGCCATACGTGGCGCTGTAGCCCGACCCCGCGGCCTTTACGATCTTGCTGCTAATCTCGACCGAGACCGTCACGTTTGGCGAATAGTGCCTGGCCTCAACGATATCGCCGAGGCCGAACTCGACGCCCTCGTTGACCGTCACGGTCACGCTGCCCTCGGACTGTTTGTCCTTGAGTCGGCTGGATGCCTGATCGCGGAGATCGTCGCCCTCGGTGTTGTTGGCGTCGTAGTACTCCTCGAGCTCGAAGACGCCGGTCATCGCCTTCACGGTGCCTACGCCGCCTTCCCGGTCGGCGTAGACGTCCACGACATCCCTGGCCGCAAGTTCGCCCTTGCCGGCCGCCTTGAGGTGATTGGTGACGAGCAGGTCGCTCTTGAGGTCGAAGTTTACGAGATCGGAGTCGACCCTGCCGCGCCAGTCTGTCACCTTCACCGCCTGGAGCCTGCACGATCCGCCCACCCACCTCGCATCGAGGCGAAGGCCTGCGGAGCGCATCGCCAGCCTAAGGTTGGTCCAAGCGTCGGGTACGTCCCTGTTGCATCGGTAGCTTACGTTCACCCCGGCGTCGGCATCGGGAACCGTGAAGAGGGAGCCGATGCCGAGCCGTTTAACCGCGGACCGCAGCACGGCGTTTGCGTCCCCAGAGAGGACAAGGTAGTCCTGGCCCGGATCGGGCCACAGAAGGCGCTTCTCGAGCACTCCAGTCCAGGTCGACCCGGTCCAGTGAAGCTCGGACGAAGTGCGGCGCGTCTTGAGCTCAAAGCTCTCGACGCGCCCGCCGATCTCCAGGCCGTCGGCGAAAACACGCCAGGCGGCCTCCGGCAACGGTACGGACGGGTCGCGCACCACGAGATCGAACGAGTTGTCGACGCCGTCGCCCCAGCCCGAGTCCATATCCAGCTCGAAGTCCGCGATCGGGAAAAGCGTCCTGCCAGTGCTGTCGGCGACTATGAGCTCCAAGGCGGCTCCCCCTCCTCAAGATAATGGGTCATGGTGAAGCCGAACGAGCCGTCCCACGAGACAGAGGACGTGCCGGGCCGAAGCTGCTCGAAGCAATAGGAACCGCTTCCGGCGCCCTCTCCGCGCATTCCGTCGGCGAAGCGGTCCTCGGTCTCACCGTACATGCCGACAAGTTGGATCGTCTTGGGGAAGCTCGAGCCGTCGATGACGAGCCTGGACCCGCCCGGCACCTCCACGTCGGCGGAGTACAAGTTGATGAAGTCTCCCTGCGTCACGGTAATGCGCGGGGACGACGCGGGACCGAAGATCGTGAGCTTAAGGTCGGCGGGCACCAGCCCATCGACGGTGACCGACCGGCTT
>RKAY01000074.1 GCA_014846205.1 Collinsella aerofaciens
ATCGCTTGCCGTCTCGTGCATCGGTGCGCTCGCCTCGGTTCTGCTGATCAAGGCCGATAACGCCGCCAAGACCGCCGGCTGCCTTATCGGCGCCGTCGCCGCGGTGCTTTCGTTTGTGGCCGGTATCCAGGCCGTGCTGGGCGATGTCACGTCGGTCGACACCATCGTGTTTTTCCCGTTTGCCCATTTCCAGCTGCTGCTCAATCAGCTGTCCGGCCTGTTCGTGGCGCTCATCTCGGTGCTCGCGTTTGCCGGTTCGATCTACGGTCTCAACTACTTTGATGAGTACCCGGGCAAAAAGGGCCGCGCCGGCTTCTTCTTTAACACCTTCGTGGCTTCCATGATGCTCGTCATCACCGCCGACAACGTGTTTTGGTTCCTGGTCGCCTTTGAGCTCATGTCGCTGACTTCGTACTTCCTGGTCGTGATCGAGGAGAACGAGAACTCCATCCATGGCGGTTGGCTCTACTTTGTGATCGCGCACGTGGGCTTTGTGCTCATCATGGCGAGCTTCCTCACCATGACCAACTTCGCCGGTGGCTCGTTTGCCTTTGCGGATTTCCGCGCCACGCAGTTTAGCCCCGCGGTCGCATCCGTGTGCTTCGTGCTTGCCTTCTTTGGCTTTGGCGCCAAGGCCGGTATCATTCCGCTGCACGGCTGGCTGCCCAAGGCACATCCCGAGGCGCCGTCCAACGTGTCGGCCCTCATGTCCGGCGGCATGATCAAGATCGGTATCTTCGGTATCCTCAAGGTTGGTCTCGACCTGCTTTCCGCTTCGGGCGTTCAGGTCTGGTGGGGCCTTATGGTCATGGTCTTCGGTGCGATCTCGTCGGTCCTCGGCGTGGCCTTCGCCCTGCAGGAGCATGACATCAAGCGCCTGCTGGCCTATCACTCCGTCGAGAACATCGGCATCATTCTGCTCGGCGTCGGCGCCTCCATGGCCGCCATGGCGCTCAACTCTGTCGGCATCGCCGTCCTGGCTCTGATGGCCGCCCTCTATCACACGTTTAACCACGCGATGTTTAAGGGCGAGCTGTTTTTGGGCGCCGGTGCGCTGCTGTACTCCACGGGTACGCGCAATATGGAGAAGATGGGCGGTCTGTTCCGTCGTATGCCGGCAACGGCCATCTGCTTCCTCGTTGGCGCGCTTGCCATCTCGGCCATCCCGCCCTTCAACGGCTTTGTGTCCGAGTGGTTTACCTACCAGTCGCTCTTTAACGCCGCCATGCAGGGCGACAAGGCCGTCATGATCGTGGCCGTGTTCGCTGCCGTCGCGCTTGCCATTACCGGCGCGCTGGCTGTCGCGTGCTTCGTCAAGGCCTATGGCGTCTCCTTTGCCTCCGCGCCCCGCTCCGAGGCCGCGGCCAATGCCAAGGAGGTTCCCGCCCCCATGGTGTTTGCGCAGGGCCTGCTCGCGGCCATCTGCGTCGTGCTGGGTATCGGCGCTCCCGTGATCGCGCCCGTGCTGGTCGATGTCGCCGCGTCCGTGCTGCATCCGTACGGTGGCGTGTTTGCCGCCGAGGGCATGGAGCTCATGAACCAGTACTCCGGCGCTGCCACCTCCACGCCCGCGATCGCTATTGCACTCGTGGTGCTTGTCGGCCTTGCCTGCGGTTATCGCAAACTCAAGACCGTCGGCAAGGTGCAGAAGTCCCAGCCGTGGGCATGCGGTTATGCTCCCAACGAGCATATGCCCGTCGTGGCCACGACCTTTGCCTCCGAGGTGTCCTGGTTTATGCAGCCGCTCTACACGCTGCGCGACCGCTGCACGGCCGTCTGCTGGTCCATCGCGCACTTCTTCCAGAAGCTCACCGGTGTGGCCGAGGCTGTGGAGCCCGTACCCGACAAGGTTCTCGTCGATGCCCCGCATAAGGGTGTCGAGAAGCTTGCCGACCTCGCGACTAAGCTCGAGGGCGGCAACTACAGCATCTATATCTGCTACATCGTCGCGGCACTCGTGGTGTTCCTCGTGCTCGCCGTGCAAATGGGTTAAGGAGGGGAGAGCATGAACAACATCGTACTTGCCGTTCTGCAAGGCGTGGTCGTTATGGCCGTCGCGCCGTTCTTCTCCGGTCTCGGCCGCGTGATCCGCGCCAAGATGCACAACCGTCGCGGCCCCAGCATCATGCAGGACTACCGCGACCTGGCCAAGCTCTTTGCGCGCCCCGAGTCCCAGAGCGAGGACGCGAGCTTTGCGCTGCGCATTATGCCGCCGCTGTTCCTCGCCGTCGCCTTTATGCTCGCGATGGGCTTGCCGCTCTTTACGGCACAAAGCCCCATCCCGGTCTTTGGTGACGCCATCACCATCATGTACAGCCTGGCGCTCGCCCGCTTCTTCTTCGCCCTCTGCGGTGTGGATTCGTCCAACGCCTATGCCGGTATCGGCGGCGTTCGCGAGCTGCTCATGAGCGTGCTCATTGAGCCGTCCATGCTGCTGGCGCTGTTTGCCGCCGCCCTGGTGTGCGGCTCCACCGACATCGCCACCATGGGTCAGCACATCATGACGGGCGCCGTCGACGCGCCGGTCGCCGTGATCCTCGCCGGCATCGCCTTTGCGATTGCCTGCTACATGGAGCTCGGCAAGCTGCCGTTTGATCAGGCCGAGGCCGAGCAGGAGCTTCAGGAAGGCCCGCTCGCCGAGCTTTCCGGCCCGTCGCTCGCCATGGCCAAGCTCGCCATGTCCATGAAGCAGGTCCTGGTCGTCGCCTGGTTCTGCGCGATCTTCGTCCCCTGGGGCGAGCCCGCGACCATGGGCGCTGCCGCCGTTCTGGGCGCCGTCATCTTCCTAGTGAAGTGCCTGATCGACTTTGTCGTGTGCGGCGTGATCGAGAACTCCTGCTCGCGCTCGCGTTTTAAGGTGCTTGGCAATCAGACCTGGGCCGTCGTGGGCATCGCCGTTCTGGCGTTTGTCTTCGTGGTCGTCGGCGTGTAGGAGAAGGGAGAAACAATGTCATTTGCAGTCAGTCTGTCCCTTCTCGGCTTGGTCGCTATCGCGGCCCCGATGGTGGCCTCGGTGCTCGTCGCCCTGTTCCCCCGTCCGTACGCCAAGTGGTTCAGCGTTTTAGGTGCCGCCGTCTCGACGGTCTGCACCATCGCCCTCGCCGCGAATTTCGCCGGCGCCGGCATGCCCGACACGCAGGTCCCCCTGATCTCGTTTGGGCAGACCCTCGTCATGGGATTCACCTTCGATCGCATGAGCACGCTGCTCGCGCCCGCCTTTGTGGGTATCGGCCTGCTTGTCGTGATCTATTCGATTCCCTATATGAGCGAGAATAACCGTGAGCATCCCGACGCGCCGCGTCGTCGCTTCTACGCGTACCTCGCGACCTTCATCGGCGCCATGGCCGGCCTCGTGTACAGCTCGACTCTTTTGGGCCAGCTCGTGTTCTTTGAGATCACGGGTGCGTGCTCTTGGGGCCTCATTAGCTACTACATGACGCCTACGGCCAAGAAGGCCGGCATGAAGGCCCTGATCATCACGCATATCGGTGCGCTCGGCCTGTATCTGGGCGCCGCCATCGTGTTTGCCCACACCGGCACCTTCGCCATTACCGCGATTGCCGGTCTCGATGCCAAGCTCAAGGCTATCGTCCTTTTGCTCGTGCTGTTTGCAGCCTGGGCCAAGTCCGCACAGGTTCCCATGTACATGTGGCTGCCTTCGGCCATGGAGGCGCCGACGCCCGTTTCGGCCTACCTGCATGGCGCCTCGATGGTCAAGGTCGGCGTGTGCGTGTTCGCGCGCGCGCTCGTCTCTGCCGGCGAGATTCCCGAGATCGTGGGCTGGGTCGCCATTGTCGACGCCATGGTCACCATGCTCTTTGGTTTCCTGATGTACCTGCCGCAAAAGGACATGAAGCGTCTGCTGGCCTTCTCCACGATCGCCCAGCTCTCCTATGTGTTCTTTGGTCTGGGCCTTTCGGTCTTTGGCAGCCAGCTGGCCTTTGACGGCGCCGTGTGCCACATCTTTAACCACGCCTTCGCCAAGACGCTGTTCTTCCTGATCGCCGGATCGTTCTCCTTTACGCTCGGCACGCGTATGCTGCCCCAGCTTCGCGGCATCGTAAAGAAGTACCCGATCTCGGGCGTGGGCTTTGGTGTCGCGGCACTCGCCATTGCCGGCGTGCCGCCCATGAACACGTTCTTCTCGAAGTTCCAGATCATCGCCGGCGGCTTTTCTGTGGGTGCCGGCAACGTCGCGATCCTGGTGCTCGTGTGCATCATGGTCGCCGAGACCGTCGCCACCTTTGCCTGGTTCCTCAAGTGGATGGGCTATTGCCTGCCTGGCGAGCCGAGCGAAGAGGTCGCTGCGGGAGCCCCGCTTCCCCGCGCGATGGCGTTCGTGTTCATCGTGCTCATCATCATGGTCATCGTCAGCGGCCCGCTTTCGGCCAGCTGGATCGGTTAGGAGGTAGAACGACATGGGTTATTCGATCGTCAACATCCTTGGCGGCCTTCTGATCGTCACGTCCACCATGGTGGTTGTCTCCAAGAACATCAAGCATTCCATCAGCTGGTATGCGGTGCAGTCGCTGGTGCTCGTGGGGCTTCTCGCCACGCTCGGTGTCACCACCGGTGCGCAGGAGCTGCTTATGTGGGCCGGATCTGCCTTTATCACTAAGGTCGTCCTGGTCCCTTACATCCTCAACCGCGCATACAAGAAGATGGGCGAGCCGAGCGACGCATCGCTCAAGGCCGGCCTTAAGCCCGCGTGGGCCATCTGCATCATCGCCGTCGAGGTCGCGATCTGCTTTGCCGTCGTGACGCAGATCAGCCTGCCCACGGCCGAGGTCGCAACGCCTGCGCTCGCTATTAGCTTCGCTCACTTCTTTGTGGGCCTCACCTGCATCATCTCGCAGCGCAACATCATGAAGCAGATCTTTGGATACTGCCTTATGGAAAACGGCAGCCATGTGACGCTCGCGCTTTTGGCCCCCACCGCTCCTGAGATCATCGAGATCGGTATCGCCACCGACGCCATCTTTGCCGTCATCATCATGTCCATCGTCGTGCGTCGCATTTGGGACGACTCCCACTCGCTCGATGCGCGCGACCTGTCCGAGCTGAGGGGGTAGTCCATGGAAACGTTGATTCTCGCCCTGCTCGCGACTCCTTTGGTGTTCTCGCTGGTCATGGCGTTTTTGCCCAAGAACACGTCCTATAACGTGTTTGCCGGTCTCAACCTGGTCTCCGTCGCAGCCGTCCTGGTGCTGTCGATTATGACGGCCGGTGACGTCCTTATGAGCGGCGACACCGCGAGCGCTCTTGGCCTGTGGTTCCACCTCGATTCGCTGGGCGCCATCTTTGTGCTGCTCATCGGCTTTATCGGTTTTCTTACGGGGTTGTTCTCGCTGCGCTATGTAAAGGCCGATATCGAGGAGGGCTCCATGCCCGCCGAGCGCGCCAAGCAGTATTTTGCGCTGTTTAGCCTTTTTGTGTTCACCATGCTGCTCGCGTGCCTGTCCAACAACATGATTCTCACGTGGGCCGCCGTGGAGGCAACCACACTTTCCACCGTGTTCCTCGTGGGTATCTACAAGAACAAGACGGCCCTCGAGGCTTCTTGGAAGTATGCGATGGTCTGCACCGCCGGCGTGGCCTTTGGCCTGTTCGGTACGCTGCTGATTTACGCCAACGCCGCCGACGTGATTCCCAACGCCCACGAGGCCGCATTCCTGTCGTGCGTGCTGCCGTATGCCGACCAGTTCGATCCGACGCTCATGCGCCTCGCCTTTGCGTTTATCGTGATCGGCTTTGGCACCAAGGCCGGCCTGTTCCCCATGCACACTTGGCTGCCCGATGCCCACTCCCAGGCCCCGAGCCCTGTCTCGGCCCTGCTCTCGGGCGTGCTGCTTAAGTGCGCCATGCTTGTGATCATGCGCTTCTATGGCTTTACCATCCAGGCCGTGGGCGCCGAGTATCCGCAGCTTTTGCTGCTGGATGAGCCGACAACCTATCTGGACATTG
>RKAY01000051.1 GCA_014846205.1 Collinsella aerofaciens
TTTGTGGTGGTTTGTGTGGTGGTTCGAGAATTACAGCCCAAAGAAGTCAAGGATTTGATCGCGGCTTACGGGCTTGTAATCGTTGGCATCGAGACCGACATCGTAGCGAAAGATAGGACGTTCGCGATCGCGGTTGCGCGCGTTGGTGCGGTCTCCCCTGCTGTGGATATGCCCGTGCAGCATGATGGCGCCACGCGCCTTGCCATTCCAACTGAGCATGGGGTAGTGGCTCATAACCAGACGATGGCCCTTGGCATAGCCGGGAGCAATCTCCAGGTAATCGCGCACGTCATCCCAGATTTGAGGCGCAGCTGGATCTTCCCAGTCGCCGTCATGGTTACCACGGATGAGCGTCACGTTCTGGCATTCGATGCGCTCGCGCAGGCGTACCGCCTCCGCCAGGGGCAAACGATAGGTAAAGTCACCCAGAATATAGAGGCGGTCATCCGCAGTCACGCACTCATTGATGGCATCGATAACCTTGCGATTCATCTCCTCGACCGAGCCAAACGGCCGGTCCATGTCGTGCAAGATATTCGTATCGCCCAGGTGCAGGTCGGCGGTAAACCACATCATCGTCTCTGTCCTCATTTCGCAACGCGTCAAACTCGTGCTAAGTATACAGACACAGCGATGCGGCGGTTAGCCAAAGAGCCCGCCGAACAGGCCGCGGCGGCGCTTGTCCTTTTTATTCGAACCTTTGCCCTGGGCGTTCTTATCCTTTTGCCTTTTACGGTCCTGCTCCAGCTCATCATCGTCGAGCAGCAGATCCCACTCAAACGGATCATCTACCAAATCGAACAGGTCATCGTCATCAAACATGACCGCCTCCATTGCCGACTAGCGAGCATCCACCACATAGTTGAGAAGTCTACGGGCCCGTGCAGACACAAATTCATCTCGTCTACATCTTTCAATCGCTTGCCGCAACGCTTGCGCAACGGGACGCTTGCAGATAAGATAGGAACACGGATGGCACCCGTGGCAGCGGGTCTTGCCAACTCCGATACACGTTTTCATCGTGAGAAGTGGCCGTCTTCGCTTATGCGGGGGCGGCTATTTCATTCGGCCGATAAACAGGCCGAGTTCGATAGCCGCGATCAACAACGCCAATAACGAAATAACATCGCTTACGTTCATACCAAATCCCTTCTAAAGGGAGTTGGCCCATCCGTGCCCCACGATAGTAGTCTAACGCAAAATGCGGATAATAGGAACACTTGTTCGTATTATCCGCGCTATTTTCTAATGCACAAACATGCGCACGAATTTGTGCTTCCAGCTTGCGTAGGGCGCATACCGAAACGGCACGTCCAGCCAGGTTGCCTTGTTCACGATGCTCTTCTTGTGACTAAACGTATCGAAGCTCTCGCGGCCATGGTACTGCCCCATGCCGCTCGCGCCCATGCCGCCAAAACCCATATGGCTCGTAGCCAGATGCATGATGGTGTCGTTAACACAGCCGCCGCCAAAGGGCACGTAGCGCACAAAGCGCTGCTGAACTGCGCGATCCTGGCTAAAGATATACAGGGCCAGCGGCGTCGGACGATCCGTAATAAACGCTTCGGCCTCGTCTAAGCTCTCAAACGTCAGCACTGGCAAGATGGGGCCGAAAATCTCCTCCTGCATCACGGCGTCATCGGGGGTCACGCCGTCTAGGATCGTCGGCTCAATCTTGAGCGACGACTCGCGCGCCGTGCCTCCCAGCACGACCTTATCGGAGTCGATCAGCCCGCGCACGCGCGCAAAATGCTTGGCGTTGACGATATGCCCGTAATCCTCGTTATCGAGCGGATGCTCGCCAAACATACGGCGGACTTCCTCCTTGATGAGGCCCAGTAGCTCGTCGTGCACGCTCGTATCGACCAGCAGGTAGTCGGGCGCCACGCAGGTCTGCCCCACGTTGAGCCATTTACCAAAGGCGATACGCCGTGCCGCAACCTTCAAGTTTGCCGTCGCATCCACGATGCAGGGACTCTTTCCGCCCAGCTCAAGCGTCACGGGCGTAAGGTTTTTACTTGCGCGCTCCATGACGAGCTTGCCGACCGGAACGCTACCGGTAAAGAAGATCTTGTCCCAGTGCTCATCGAGCAGCGCCTCATTCTCGGCACGCCCGCCCTCGACAACCGTCACCAGACGCGGGTCAAACGCCTCTTCACAGATTTGCTTGAGCACCGCGCTCGATGCCGGAGCATAGGCACTCGGCTTGATAACCACGGTGTTGCCCGCGGCAAGGGCGCCAGCGAGCGGCTCGAGCGTCAACAAAAACGGATAGTTCCAGGGCGCCATGATGAGTGTGACACCATAGGGCACGGCTTGCGTTTTGCACACGCTCACGGCGTTGGCAAGGTCACACGGACGCAGGCGCGGACGACTCCATCGAGCCACATGCGCGATCTGATGACGGATCTCGGAAAGCGAGGTGCCGATCTCGCACATATAGGCCTCGTCATGCGACTTTCCCAAATCGGTCTTGAGCGCATGGGCAATATCGGCCTCGTGGACCCGTACCGCATCGCGTAAACTCACGAGCGCACGACGTCGAGCATCGACATCAAACGTGGCATGCGTCTTAAAATAGGCGCGCTGATCGCCGACGATGCGCGCGATTTCCTCGGTATTCATGGGCCCTCCTAGTTCTCGCCCTCAAACATACCACCCGCAACGACCTCGTACATACGCTCGAGCTCCAAACGGTCCATCAAAAGTGGAACGGGGTATAGCGGATTGGCCTCGGCATCGGCATGGGCCGCCATCTGCGGAATGTCGGAGCGGCGAATGCCCGTCACATATTTGGGGATTCCCAGGGCCTCGTTCATGCGGTCGACCCAGTCGATAAAGGCCTCGGCCGCCAGGCCGTCCCGCGCGTTAGCCGGTGCGATACCGGCCATGCGGGCGAGGTCGGCAAGCTTAGGAGCAGCGGCTTCGCCATAGGCGCGAAGCATATGCGGCAGGATGATGGCGTTGGCCAAGCCGTGCGGAATCCCGTAACGACCGCCCAAGCTGTGTGCGATGGCATGAACGTATCCAACATAGGAGCGCGTAAAGGCAACGCCCGCCTTATACGCCGCCGAAAGCATATTGCGGCGCGCACGCATGTCGTCGCCATGCTCATAGGCCTCGAGCAAATTGCCGCGGATGAGCTGAACCGCCTGTCGCGCCATCTTGCGCGTGTAGGGTGTGGTGCTACGGCCGATAAAGGCCTCGACGGCATGCGTCAGGGCGTCCATGCCCGTCTGCCCCGTAATGGAGGCGGGCAGGCCGCGCGTAAACTCGGGGTCGTGCACCGCAAAGCGCGGGATAAGCACAAAGTCGTTAATAGGGTACTTGTAGTGCGTCTCGTCATCGGTAATTACCGCCGCAAGCGTGACCTCGCTTCCCGTGCCTGCCGTGGTGGGAACGGCGATGAGCAGCGGCAGGCGACGATGAATCCGCAACAGGCCGCGCATCTTGTTGATGGGCTTGTTTGGCTGCGCAATGCGCGCCCCCACACCCTTGGCGCAGTCCATGGCCGATCCTCCGCCAAAGCCGATAATGGCCTGGCAGGCGCGCTCTCGATACAGGGACGCCGCTTCTTCCACGTTTGAGACCGTGGGGTTCGCTGATGTTTTGGCATAGACCGCAACGCCAATTCCCTTGGACGCGAGCGCTGTCTCGAGCGGCGCCGTGAGCCCCAGACGGGCAATGCCAGGATCCGTCACGATAAGAACCCGCTGTATCGAACGCTTTTGAAGCACTGTGGACACATCCTCAGCGTGCTCCAGAATGTGTGGCTCGGTATAGGGCAGCACCGGCAATGCGATGCGAAAAACCGTTTGATACGTTCGGCACCAGACACGACGGGCTAGACGCATAAAGGAAACTCCTTCATTTGTTGATTTGTCAACATTTGCTCGACCGATTGTACTCAGCGGCGGTCAAAGACGGCCTGCCAATCGTTAATCAATCAACATCTTCATATCTCAAAATTGTTTTATTAAAAATCATTCCTAATAGGCTTCACTTTTGGTTGCATTTATGGATAATAGAACCCGTCAAGACGCACGTCCGGAGAGGGCCCTTACGGGACCGGACAAGCGCCCCATCGCCATCGATCGAAAGGATCGAATCATGAAGTTTGTTTGCCCCGTTTGCGGTTATGTGGAAGAGTTCGACGGCGACCAGCTGCCCGAGGACTTCAAGTGCCCCCAGTGCGGCGTTCCCGGTTCTCGTTTCCTGAAGCAGGAGGAGGGTCAGCTCGAGTGGTCTGCCGAGCACGTCGTGGGCGTCGCCAAGATGGAGGGCGTCTCCGAGGACATCGTTGCCGACCTGCGCGCCAACTTTGAGGGCGAGTGCTCTGAGGTCGGTATGTACCTGGCCATGGCTCGCGTCGCCCATCGCGAGGGCTATCCTGAGATCGGCCTGTACTGGGAGAAGGCTGCCCACGAGGAGGCCGAGCACGCCGCCAAGTTCGCTGAGCTCCTGGGCGAGGTCGTGACCGACTCCACCAAGAAGAACCTCGAGATGCGCGTTGAGGCCGAGAACGGCGCCACCGCCGGCAAGACCGATCTTGCCAAGCGTGCCAAGGCCGCTGGTCTCGATGCCATCCACGACACCGTGCACGAGATGGCTCGCGACGAGGCTCGCCACGGCAAGGCTTTCGCCGGCCTGCTCAAGCGCTACTTTGGCTAAGCCAACCGCCTGAGACATAACCTCTAGCCCGATGAGGCCCGGACCGTATTGGTTCGGGCCTTTTTCATGGGCTTATTGCAGCTGTTCTTGAAGAACGATGAGCGAATGAGGGCTCAGGTCGTCGTATTGTATGAGGACGCGAGATGGAACGTTCTTAGTCGATGCCCGACCACCCGTCCACAGGCAATCGGCGATGTTGACATAGGAAATACGAGCGCCAGCAAGAGCCTTCGCGAAACTCTCCCCCGCCTTGTCCTCGGCCAGGGCAACGGCGCAGTAAAGGCCCGCGTCTGCATGCTCGATCGAAACCTCCCCTGCCGGAAACGCTTTCCGTACAAGCGCCGCCAGGCCATCACGCGCCTCGCGAGCACGAACGCGCACGCGGTTCACATGTCGCTCGTAATCACCCGATTCCAGCAAACGCGCCAAAGCAATCTGGTCAACAGAGCTCACCGACGAGGCGTAGAAACCAAGGCTGCTCCTAAACCGCTCCATTAGCTGGTCGGGCAACACCATGTACGCTAGACGCAACGCCGATGACAGGCTCTTCGAAAACGTGTTGGTGTAGATAACCGACTGGGCGGCATCGATCGCCGCGAGCGAAGGAATCGGC
>RKAY01000048.1 GCA_014846205.1 Collinsella aerofaciens
AAAAGGCCGTTGGGAGTTACGGCCACCTGGGGCTCGGTGAACTCGTCTGCGAGCTCAACCTCGGAGAAGTCGACCGAGGCGACGATGTCCTCGTGAACCTCGGCGGGAACATCGATGGGAGCTTGGTCGTTAGTCTCGGCAGGCGTATCGAAGGAGCTCGTGCCGACAAAGGCGTCGACGCGCTCATTCAAATCGTTAAGAGTATCCATGGTGGTCCGTTTCTATGTTGTGCGGCCGGCAGTGCACGACCAGCGCTACGTTGCTAAATCGTTTGATGAGTTGATTTTTCCCCGCTGCGCCATCCGTTAGACCGAACGCCCGTCGAACGTGAAGGAGCTGTGGTGGCGGGTTTTGAGGTGCTATCTTAAATGTCCCGTTTAAAAGAGAGGTGACGCGGAATGGAATTCACAGCAATGTTGGGCTCGATTGGCCTGTGTGTGGGCGCAATCGTAGCCGCCGCGGTCATCTACTTTGTGGTTACGGCCATTAAAGGCAAAAGAGCCGAGCGCAAGGAACGCGAGGCACTTAAGCAGCACCGTGACCAGCAGGACAAGCGCGCACGGGAATAGCTTGTTGAGTTTTGAATCCGTGCGCTAGCCGCGTTTTCGGACCAGGGCGATATAGAAGCCCTCAAAGTCGCGGCTGGGCGGGATGGTGAGCGTGCCAGGCATGCCGTTGGTGATGGCCGAAACCTGACCCGCGGCGATTGCCTCGGTGAGAGCGTTGGACTCGATGCGCGGCTTCTCACCAGCTTCCTGGGCGCGGCGTGCTTCGCTTTCACTCGGCGTGCCGTCGAGGGGGATGAGCTCGCAGTCCATATGCTTGTCGAGGACCTCTTGCAGGGCGTCCTCGTTTTCCTGTGGCATGATCGAACAGGTGGAATAGACGAGCGTGCCGCCCGGCTTGAGAGCGCCCATGGCGCGGTCCAGAAGCGCGCGCTGCGAGCGGGCGCACTTGCCGAGCAACTGCTCGGTGAGGCCGCGCAGACTCTTCTCGTTGCCGCTGATGACGGTGCCCGTGCCGGTGCAGGGGGCGTCGAGCAGGATGCGGTCGAAGCGGAAGAACTCGTCGAGCTCGCGTGCGTCAATGCGCATGACGGGCACGTTTTTTGCGCCTTGGCGGTGAAGGTTGGCTTCGAGCTTCTCGGCGCGGGGAATGCTCATCTCGCAGGCCGTGAGATGAGCCTGGCCCTGGGTGAGGCCGGCGAGGACATCCTGGACGACAGGCTCTGCAGATAGATTTTGCCGTCGCGGTAGATGTCGAGGTCCCACAGGTCGGAAACCTGGGCCTCGGGCAGGATGAAGGCGTCCGGATACCAGGTAACGGTTTGGTGCGCGATGCCGGCCTCGTCGAGTGCGGCGGCGATGTCTTCGGCGGTCGCCCTGAGCGTGTTGGCGCGCAGCGTGACCGGGCGTGTGGCAGCGGCGCCGAAGCCCTCGATCATGAGCTTGGCATCGGTGGGGGCATAGGCGCCGGCGACCGTGTCGACCATAAAGCGCGGCAGGTCGGCGGCGGAGTGTTGGGCGGCAAGCTGGTCGGAAAGCTCGGTGGCGGCAAACTGCCTGAGCTTGAGCTCGGGCTTAACCTGCTTTTTCTGCTTACGACGACGCGGCTTGGACATCCGTCTTTCCTTCCCGTCCTAAATTGACTACTTTCCGGGCACGCCGCTGCTGGCGTGCTTTAGTACTGGCTCTCGTGCTTGCTAAAGAAGTCGAAGCGCGGGGGCAGTGGCTTCACGCGGTGCTCGCCGGGCTTCTCGCCCAGGCTCTCCACAAACTCGTCCGTGGAGGTAAAGATGTTATCCCAGCTAAAGAAGGCGACCGGATCGACGTCGAAGTACTCGCAGATGAGCTCGCAGCCGGCCGGGACGATGCCGTGCATGAGCACGGTCGCCACGCGCAGCTCGGTGAAGGCGTCGACGAGGGCCTGCGGCATCGCGGTATTGGCTGGTTCGCCCTCAAGCTTGTTGGCGGCCTTGGAGGCGTCGCTCCAGCGCTTGTTGGCGGCGCGCAGGTAGTCGTCGCACACGGCGAGCGCGTGGTGCGTCTCGAACTTGTACATAGCCTGTTCAAACGCGAGGGCAGCCTGTTCGGCGGCTTCGACCACGGTGGCCGAGGCGGCGCCAGCGGGAATGCAACCGTTGCGGTACGGGCTCTCGTCGCCTTCCTTGACGGCGACGCCGTAGAAGCAGCTGCGGGCCAGGCGGTTGAACACGCCGGTCAAAAGGGCGCTTTCCTTAAGGGCGGGGTCGATGACGCGCTTGTCGTCGCAGGCGTGTACCTCGTTGCCGTCCTTGTCCTTGCCGGTCACGCGGGTGTCGTATGCCTTGGGGCTAAAGCTCACCGGCTTCTCGGACAGGCCGAGCGACAGCCAGTGCGCGCGCATCTGCTCGCATGTGTAGTGGTTGAGCAGGTCGTCTGCCGGCGGGGGAGGCGTCTGCGAGGACGAGCTTGCCTTTTTGCCCATGTAGAGCAGGTGGTAGCAGGCGCTGACGGTGCTTTGCGTAAGGTTCCAACCCAGGGCCTCCCACATGGCGGTCTGCGCGATGCAGTAGAAGTAGATGTTGTCCTGTCCAATGAACTGGTAGATCTGTGCGTCATCCGAGCACCACCAGTCGCGCCAGTCTAGCGAGCTGTGCTGGTAGGTGGGCGCGGGGACCTGCGTGGAGTCGGCAGCGGGCTCGCCCATGAGGGCGGCATCCTGGGCGGCGACGCCCTCGGTCACGCCAGCGGCCTTGGCATCGCGCGCGAGCACGGTACGCGTATAGCTGATGGGCGCCCACAGGCTCTCGGGCCAGCACCAGCAGGTGACGTCGGAGACGCCATCGACCTCGGGCACCGGAACGCCCCAGTCGATGTTGCCGGTGATGCGGAAGGGCACGAGCGCCTTGCCGCTGCGGAAGCGCACGCCGCCGTTGGCGAGCACCGCGTGGGCGTCGTCGCGCTCCTTCCAGCTGGGGAAGGTGACGGTAAAGCTGCTCTTGTTGCCCTCGGGCTCCAGCACGGTGTGCTCAGGAAGCTGATCCTCGACGGCATCGAAGGCCTCGCGGAACTTGTTCTGGATGTAGAGCTGGGCCGGCAGCAGCCACTCCTCCATGGTCTTGGAGACCACGGAGCGAACCTGCGGGTTCTGGGCGAGCTTGGCGGTATAGGTCTTCATAAAGTCGAGGTAGGCCGGCAGGTCAAAGTAGAGGTTGTCTACCGGGCGCAGCTCGGGCACCTCGCCGGTGAGCTGGCTCTTGGGCGCGATGAGCTCCTCGGGCTCAAACTGGTGGCCCAGATCGCACTCGTCGGCATAGGCCTTCTCGGACTTGCAGCCCTGGATGGGGCAGCGGCCGATCACCTGACGGCCATTGAGGAACGTGCCGGCCTTGGCATCGTAGAACTGCAGCGTGGAGCGCTTGGAGATGGTGCCCTGCTCGTGCAGGCGCTTGATAATCTCGGCGGTCACCTCGTTGTGAATCTGCGCAGCCGGCTCAAGGCCCGAGCCGCCGTAGATGTCGCAGCTGATGTTGTAGTTGTTGAGGGTCGCGGCCTGGCGGGAGTGATTGGACTCGACATACTCGCTAATGGACTTGTCGTAGCCCTCGTTCTCCTTGAGTTTGCGGTAGCTCTCCATGATGGGCGAGCCGTAGCAGTCGGTGCCCGAGGTGAAGATGACGTTCTCGCGGCCCAGACGGTCGCGCAGGAAACGGGCGAAGAAGTCGGCCGGGACAAAGACGCCGCCAACGTGGCCAAAGTGAAGGCCCTTGTTGCCGTAGGGCTCGCCGGCGGTGACGATGGCGCGGCGAGGCCAGCTGGGACGGTCGTTCATGGAGTATTTGGATGCCATGGGACTCCTTCGCATATGGTGAGAGCGCGGCCGGGCGCGGGGCCCGGCGACGCAGTGGTCAATTCGTGCATATCGTTCGACATTATCGCACATGCGGGCGGGTGCGTGACGGGGGCGCTATCCTAAGATGCTATGAATGAGATTTCCAACATACATGCGTTTGAAGACGAGGATTTCCTGCACGCCTGCTTTGTGTGGGGGATGGCCGTGCTTGGCGCATTTGCCGTGTGCCTGGTGCCGGTGTTTATGCTGCTGGGTGGGCCCGCGGATTTGGATGCGGCTGACGCGGGTGGCTGGACGGCTGTCTTGGGCTGGATAGTTGGCTTGGCTGCGGTTTCGGCGGCGTCGTTTGCCGCGCACGAGCTGGTGCATGCGGTGTTCTTTAAGCTGTTTGCGCCCGCCGGTGCTCGGGTGACCTTTGGGGCAAATCTCGAAACCTGCATGATTTACGCCTGCGCCGAGGGCGTTGTGTATTCGCGCCGGCGGTACATGGCGGTTTGCCTGGCGCCGACGGTTGCCTTGACGGTGGCGTTTGCCCTGGGGTTTGCGTTCTCGGGCTATCCGCTGCTGTGCTACCTGGCGGCCGGTTTGCATTTGTCGGGCTGTGTGGGCGACTGGTATTACGTGCGGACCATTCTGCGCGACCGTCGCATTGTCGCCTGCGAGGACACATCCTTTGGCGTGCGCTTTTTCGCAGGGTAGTCTTTTTGGGATGATTTTTCCGGGACGGGGATTAAAAAATCATTGCGGGGGAGGAGATGTTGATGAAGCCGTTGCTGCTGCATGCTTGCTGCGCGCCGTGCTCGCTGGAGCCGGTTCGCCTGCTGCGCGAGGAAGGGTTTGAGCCCACGATTTGCTGGACCAACCCCAATATTCAACCGCGCGATGAATGGCAGCGCCGCTTGGACGAGCTGCGCCGGTGGTGTGCCGATGGCGACATCGAGCTCATCGAGGCAGGGGAGGACCGCGATCGCTGGGAGACCGGCGTGGCACCGCTGGGTGCCGATCGGCCCCGTCGCTGTCGCGCGTGCTATGCCCTGCGCTTGGCCGAGGCGTGCCGCGTGGCCCAGGAGCGCGGGTTCGAATATGTGGGTACGACGCTCGCCGTCTCGCCGTATCAGTTGTTCGAAACCTGTAATGACGTGCTTGAGCGCTTGGCGGCGGCACATGGGCTCGTCCCGGTCATTCGCGATTTTCGCCCGTATTACCCCGAGGCGACACGCCGTTCGCGCGAGCTTGGCATGTATCGGCAGAATTACTGCGGTTGCCGCTTCTCGGCCGTCGAGGCGGCCATGGACCGCGCTCGCATCCGCGACGAGCGCAAAGCCGCCAAAAAGTAGTTCGTTTGGGCTGGGACTTTGAGCTGTCTGTGCGGTACGGTCGTTTTTGGGAAAGTCGATTTAATTAAGCGTGTGATCGTGGCTCGCTTGATACC
>RKAY01000034.1 GCA_014846205.1 Collinsella aerofaciens
AGGCTCCGCGTGGCGAGGACGTGCACTGGGCCATGCTCGGCAACAACCAGAAGTGCTACCGTTGGCGCGCCAAGGCGGCCACGTACAGCAACTGGCCGGTCCTGCGCTACATGTTCCGCGGCAACACCGTGGGCGACGCGGCGCTGATCGTCGGCTCGCTCGACCCGTGCTACTCCTGCACCGACCGCGTGACGGTGACCGATGTCGCCGCCAAGCGCGACCACGTGCTCGACAAGGAGCAGTTCGAGAACGTCTGGCGCGACAAGTCGCCGCTTGCGGGCGAGGGCACCATGGCCGCTCCGCTCGATGAGGAGGCGCTCTAATATGCTGAAGCTTTGGAAGGTCAACGCCAAGGCCGGCGACGCGACGGTCAAGTACCCGTTTGCGCCGTTCCCCACCAACAAGGACATGCGCGGCAAGCCCGAGCACAACGCCGAGCTCTGCATCGCCTGCGGTGCCTGCGGCGTGGCGTGCCCGGCCGATGCCATTCGCATGGACACCGACCTTGCGGCCGATACCATCACCTGGTCGATCGACTACGGCCGCTGCATCTTCTGCGGCCGCTGCGAGGAGGCCTGCCCCATGGAGGCCATCAAGCTCACCGAGGAGTTTGAGCTGGCCGTCATGAGCAAGGACGACCTCACCAGCAAGAGCGTCTATACGCTCGAGCACTGCTCGCGTTGCGACAAGCCGTTTGCCCCGCACAAGGAGATCGACTACGCTAAGCGCCTGTTGCAAAAGGCCGGCGGCATGGAGGCCGAGCAGGCCGCCCGTACCGTCGGTATGTGCCAGGAGTGCAAGCGCGAGCTCGACGCCCTGCGCGCCGCCTCGGCCGTGAAGACCGGCAACGCTGCCGGCATGGCTGCCAACGAGACACTTGCGTCCGGTGAGCCCCAGGGCCCCGGCATGGAGTATCTGGGTGGCCACGGCGTGAACCCGGAGTATATCGACCGCGAGCTCAACCCCGATGCGCCCGAGATTCCCGCCGGTCCGGCGCCGGTCGAGGGCATCATCATGGATTTTGATACGAAGGAGGAGTAACCATGGCCGAACCCACGCTTTTGCCCGAGCGGCTTCAGTACCGCCCGACCAAGATCGAGCTCGACGAGAGCATCGAGAAGGCCAAGGCGACCCTTCTTAAGAAGATCAAGCGCTCGGTGTACGTCTACCGTGTTGACTGCGGCGGCTGCAACGGCTGCGAGATCGAGATCTTCGGTTCCATCACGCCCGTCTTCGATGTCGAGCGCTTTGGCATCAAGGTCGTGCCCTCGCCCCGTCACGCCGATGTGCTGCTGTACACCGGTGCCGTGACGCGTGCCATGCGCATGCCGGCCCTGCGCGCCTTTGAGGCCGCACCCGATCCCAAGATCGTGGTGTCCTATGGCGCATGCGGCTGCACCGGCGGCATCTTCTACGACAACTATTGCGTCTGGGGTGGCACGGACAAGATTCTGCCGGTCGACGTCTACATCCCCGGCTGCCCGCCCAGCCCCGCGCAGACCATCTACGGCTTTGCCATGGCGCTCGGTCTGCTAGACCAAAAGCTCCATGCTGAGACCACGGTGGAGGCCGCCGGCGAGCAGGCCGATATCCTGCACCCCGGCGTGCCGTACAAGCTGCGCGTTGCCATCGAGCGCGAGGCTCGCGCCATGAGCGGCTACCGTTACGGCCGCGACCTGGCCAACGAGTTTATGGACACGCTCGAGGGTGCACCCAAGGGCGATATCCGCGGTGCCATGGCGCTGCTCATCGACAAGCAGGACGATCCGCGCCGCGTCGAGGTGTACTCGGCGCTGCAGGATCTGGTGCTGGCCGGAGGTCGCTAGATGGAGCTCACGGACCGCTCTGGTTACTTTGCGGGCCCCGGTATGCTCGGCGGCTCCTTTGGCGATGCCTCGCGCGCAAGCGACGAGGCCACCAAGGGCGTCGCCGACCCCTGCCTGGGCCATGCGCCCGACCAGGTGGTCTTTTACGAGCTCACGCGTAAGTTTGTGGAGACCGAGGAAGACGTTCCCCAGGAGGCCTGCGACGTGCTGTACTACACGCTCGCCGTGGGCCACCACACCGGCGTGCTCGACTGCTTTGAGCCGCGCCTGTCGGTGTCGGTGGATGTGTTCTATTCGCTCGTCGACGCGCTGCCGGAGGGGGAGGCTAAGACCAAGTTCGAGGCCATCCGCTCCTTTGGCGAGTGCCAGCTCGACAAGGCGGCGGTGCCGTCGCTGCTCGAGGCCTGCGATGCGCTGCTCGACGAGCGCGGTTTTCGCGGGTCGGCCAAGGCCGGCATCTCGGTGTTCGACGACGACTTTGGCCTGCATGCCCAGCAGGTCGCGTTTCTGATGAAGTTCCGCGATCTGGTTGAGCGCGTGCGCGATGTGTCGGGCGTGTATCTGACGGGGAGGTTGCAGTAATGGGTCGCGTTGTGGATGGCCGTGTGAACGGCGCCCCGTTTGCGGGTATCGTGCTCACGGCGGGAAGCGTGCTGCGTGCCGACGATGCCGCCGGCCCCGTGCTCTCCAAAAAGATGGAAGACGCACCCATCGCCGGTTGGTACACCATCGACGGCGGCCAAACGCCCGAGGACGACATCATCGAGGTCAAGCGCGAGCGTCCGCCTCGCCTGGTCTTGGTCGATGCTGCCGACATGGCGCTGCCCGTCGGGTCCATCCGCCTGCTCGACAAGCGCGATGTGGCCCGCAAGTCGATGTTCACCACGCATTCGCTTCCTTTGTCGATTCTTATCGAGGAAATCGAGCAATCGTGTGATGATATCGTCTTCGTTGGGATTCAGCCGGGCGACACGGAGTTCTACAACCCCATGTCCCCGGAAGTCTTTGACGCCGTCGACGCCGTGTACGACGCCGTAGCCGCCAACGACTTTTCCCACTTTGTCCGCTTGGGGCAAGAGCAATAGGAGCGCTTGTCCCTGTTGATTAGGAAAGAAGTGATTGACATGGCAGATTCCAAGGTGGAGTACCCCGCTCCCGATTGCCTGGCGCCCGCTGCGATCGAGGCCAAGACCGAGGCCGCCGGCGTGACCAAGGCCAACCTGCCGGTCGCAAAGGCCTTTCTGTTGGCAATGTTCGCCGGTGCGTTTATTGCCTTCGGTGGCCTGTTCTTTACCGTGTTCTTGAGCGATAGCACGCTGGGCTGGGGCGCCCAGCGCGTCGTGGGCGGCCTGTGCTTTTGCCTGGGCCTGGTGCTGGTGCTGGTGTGCGGCGCCGAGCTGTTTACCGGTAATTCGCTTATGGTCTGCGCGCTCAAGAGCAAAAAGATCACCCTGGTCCAGATGCTCAAGGCCTGGGTCGTCGTATGGGTCGGTAACTTTGTCGGTGCCCTTTTCATCGTCTTTTTGGTGTACATGGCTGGCATTTACAAGCTCAACGGCGAGGCGGTCGCCAATTCCATGGTGAGCGTCGCCGCCGGCAAGGTGACGATCGACTGGGTGACGATCTTCTTCCGCGGCATCCTGTGCAACATCTTTGTGTGCCTGGCCGTGTGGATCGGTACCGCCGGCAAGACCGTGGTCGATAAGGTTGTTGGCATTCTGCTGCCCATCGCCGCCTTTGTGGCATGCGGTTTTGAGCACTGCGTTGCCAACATGTACTTTTTGCCCATGGGTGCCGTGATGCACGCGTGCGGTTATGGTGCCGACGTCGCCGGTGCCGATGCACTCAACGCTGCGGGCATTGTGTTTAACCTGTCCGCCGCTACGCTGGGCAACATCGTGGGCGGCGCGGTTCTGGTCGCGCTCGGCTACTGGTTTATCTACGCCAAGAAGTCCGAGGCGTAAGGTATCGTCTGTTTGACGTTGGGCCTCCCGCGGGGCATTGCCGTGCGGGAGGCTTTTTGGGTCTGGGGCTCGTTGCCGGGCTTTTGGCCTGTTGTGTTTGGCTGATGAAAGGGGTAATCGAGATGGCATCTGCTGTGAAGCGTGACGGTCGCTCCGTGGTGGCCACATGCGGGGGATGCTATGCCGATTGCGCCTTTGCGGCCCATGTTGAGGATGGGCGTGTGGTGGCCGAGTTACCGGTGCCGGGGCACCCGTGCGCAGCGCGTGCCCTGTGCGCCCGCGGGCGCCATCGCCTGTCTATGCCGTTTGACGAGCGCGATCGCATTGTGCACCCCATGCGCCGCCGCCAGGACGGCTCGGGGTTCGATGCGATTTCCTGGGATGAGGCGTTTGCCCAGATTGCCGAGCGCCTTTTGGGGATTGTTGACGAGCGCGGGCCCCGTGCGCTGGGCATGACACTCGGCGTGCCCTCGTTCGACCGCTACTGGGCCTATCGCCTTATGCATGCGTTGGGTTCGCCCAACGTGTACGGTGCCGATGGTGCCTGTGAGGTAAGCCGACTTACCGGTTGGGAACACAGCCTGGGTTACAGCCCCGCCTCCGACCTGTCACATACCGATTGCATCATGTATTTGGGACGTTCCATTGTCGATTCGTCGACGATGGGGGCCGTTGATGCGCTCAACGATGCCCGTCGCCGTGGGGCGAAGATTATCGTGGTCGACCCCCGGCGCAGCGGTTCGGCTGCGCTTGCCGACCGCTGGCTACGTGTGCGCCCGGGTTGCGACCTGGCCTTGCTGTTGGGCATTGCGCATGTGCTCATTGCCGAGGACTTGTACGACCACGAGTTTGTTGCCCGCTATACCACGGGGTTTGACGAGCTGGCGCAGGCGGCGAGCGCCTGGACGCCCGAGTGGGCCGAGTCGATGTGCGACGTGCCGGCGGACGATATCCGTGCGACTGCGCGTGATTTGGCTGCCGCGGCGCCTGCTGCGGTGGTGGACGCTGGCTTTCATGGTGGCATCGGCATTGCGTATGCCAACAGCACCCAGACCGCGCGTGCTATCTGCCTGGTCGATGTGCTGCTGGGCTGTATTGGACATGCGGGCGGCGCGCTCAATCCACCCACACCGCTTGCGCTGGGCGACCTTGATCCCGCACGCTTTGCGACACCGCCGGTGCCGCGCATATCCAAGCTGGGGTCCGAGCGCTATCCACTGGTCGATCCGGTGCGCGGTCTGTGTACGACCATCGGTCAGTCGATTCTTGCCGGCGATTTGCGTGGACTCATCGTCTATGCCAGTAACCCCGGTGCGGGCTATGGCAATGCGCAGGCTTGGTTGGGTATTTTGCAGCAGCTCGACTTGCTCGTGACGATTGATATTCGCTGGTC
>RKAY01000135.1 GCA_014846205.1 Collinsella aerofaciens
GGATCCGCAGGACAACGAGTGCGTATCGGGTCTCAAGGCCCTCGTCTGTGAGCTCGACAGCGCAAACTGCATGGGAGGTGCGCAGCTAGAGGACGTGGATCTTCCTTGGTATGTCACGGCGGAAACAACGTTTGATGCCGGCGGGTATACCTATGGCTTTGACGAGCGCGGTGCGGATGGGGACCGCTATGTGGTGATTGCATCGGCCTCGGGTGATGCCAAGGGCGGCGCGCGTTGGCTTGATAGCGCTCAAATGGTAGAAGCGTCGTCTGTCGCGTTGCGGGATGAGCGGGGGCCCTTGACCTCTCTGGCCTCCTTTTTGGGCGACATCGACTATCGCCCGTTTTGGGTGTCCATAAAAACGAGCGGCCTTGCCCTGCTGATCTCCTTTGCGCTGGGCCTGTTTGCCGCGTGGAAGACCATGGGTACCTCAAGTCGCATCAAGGGCCTGCTCGACTCGGTCTTTACCATCCCCATGGTCCTGCCGCCCACGGTCTGCGGCTTTCTGCTCCTCATGCTGTTTGGCCGCTCGACCGGGGTGGGCCAGTGGCTCATCGCGCGCGGCATCTCGATTGTCTTTACCTGGCCGGCGGCGGTGATCTCTGCCGTGGTGGTATCGTTCCCGCTCGTCTATCGTACGGCGCTCGGAGCCTTCGAGAGCCTCGACACGCAGATACTCGACGCCGCGCGAACCCTGGGCTGGTCCGAGCGTCGCATTTTTACCAAGCTTATGATGCCGCTTGGCTGGCCCTCGATTGCCGCCGGCACGGTGCTTGCCTTCGCGCGTGCCATGGGCGAGTTTGGCTGCACCCTGTTCTTTGCGGGCAACTACGCCGGTATTACGCAGACCATCCCTATCGCCATCTACTTTGAGTGGATGGGCGGCAACACGTCGGTGGCCCTCTTTTGGGTCGTCGTCGTGATCGTGTTCAGTTTCCTGGTCATCCTGTTCATCAACATGTACACCGCTCATTCGCAAAGGTATCGCGAGCGTGGCCTGTCCCGCGCGGAGCGCAAGCAGGCCAAGCAGCTGGGTAGCCAGATCGATTCGCTCGACCCAGTCGGCGGCGATGCGCTGCGTATCGATCGCGAGGCGCTGGCCGAGCTCATGCGCGATGACACGGTCGCAAAGGGAGGCCGATAAGCCATGTCGCTCGTTTTGGATATTAAGAAACGCTATCCCGGCTTTACCCTCGACATTCAGCTCGATGCCGGCGAGGAGCGTGTGGCGCTTCTCGGCGCCTCTGGATGCGGCAAGAGCTGCACCTTGCGCTGTATTGCCGGCGTGGAGACGCCCGACGAGGGCAAGATCGTCGTCAACGGCGTAACCTTCTTTGACTCGGTGGCGGGCATCAATCTGTCGCCCCAGGAGCGCAAGTGCGCCCTACTGTTCCAAAACTATCAGCTGTTTCCCAACATGACGGTGGCCGATAACGTATGCGCCGGTGTAAAGGATGCGGGTGACGCCGCCGCGCGCAAAAAGCTCGCCGAGTGCTATCTGAGCATCTTTGGCATGGCCGATTTTGCCGACCGCTATCCCGCGCGTCTCTCGGGCGGCCAGCAGCAGCGTGTGGCGCTTGCTCGCATGGTGGCGGCACACCCGGGCATTTTTATGTTCGACGAGCCCATGAGCGCGCTCGACGCGTATCTCAAGAGCGCGCTTGAGCAGAACATGCTCGACCTGTTCGACGTCTGTAACCGTACCGTGCTCTACGTGAGTCACGATATTGACGAGGCATGCCGCCTGTGCGAGCGCATTTGCGTGATGCATAACGGGCATGTGGAGGAGATCGGCTCCGTCGAGGACGTGGTCCGCCGGCCGCAAACCTTGGCTGCGCTGCGCCTGACGGGCTGCAAGAATACGAGCCGCGCGCGCAAGATCGGGCTTCAGGAAGTTGAGGCCCTGGACTGGGGCATGACCTTCAACGTGGGCCGTGAGGTTCCCGATAACGTGGCGTATCTGGGTATTCGTGCGAGCTACTTCCATGTGGACAACCGTGCCGAGCGGGGTCGCAACAGCTATGACCTGCACGTGGCCCGAGTGAGCGATTCGCGTTTTGAGCGCCTGGTGCTGTTGGATGTGCCGCGTGCCGATGCGCCGACGCGCCTGCAGTGGAAGGTCAACAAAGTGGGCATGCCTGTCGACGAGCTGCCGCAAGCAGGCGAGACGCTGCGCATGCATTTTGATGCCAGTAGGATCCATTTGGTTTGTCGATAGCGCCGGGTAATGCCGTCGGGGGATATAAGCCTCGGCGGCTTTGTTTTCGCCGTTCACCGAATGAGGAATGACAAATTCTTATCAATCAAGATAATTATTTATTAAACGACGGCACACGACGCTGTCGTACGAATGTCAACGGTGTTCGCATGGTCGATGACCGTTGATATAGTTGACCTCGACTTGTAAGGGAGGGTGCGCACATGCCGCAGACGACATACATTCGCCGCGTTGCCGCGCGCGCCCTCTATATGGCTCGGAGCCGCATATGAGCAGGTATGTTCACGGCTCCGGGAGAGACGACGCACAACTAAATAATCGACCGCAAAGCAGGTTCCCTAAAATTCCGGGTTTGAGCACGGTCGGGCAATCGCCGTCCGTCGTGCATCGATACCGCTGTTATTCGTTTTTGGTTCGAGAGGGGAACCGTTATGGCTGAAGAATTCGATTTCCATCCGATGTGGGAGAGCCTCGGCATGAATCTTGCCGACCACGATATGCTGCTGGGCGCCGTGGGCCAGATGTACGGGGACATGTTCCTGTCGCAGAACAACCGCCCCAAGTCCACGTCCTACTTGGACTTTGTGGCCACCAACATCCATAGCGGCCGCATTAAGGAGATGCTCGACAAGAAGGAGGCTGGCGAGGCCACCAAAATCGTGGGCTCGTTCTGCGTGTACGTGCCCGAGGAGATCGTGCTTGCCTGTGACGGCATTCCCGTTGGTCTGTGCTCGGGTGCCGATTGGGCAACGGACAAGGTCGAGGAGCACTTGCCGCGCAACACTTGTCCGCTTATCAAGAGCTTTGCCGGCTTTAAGCTGGGTGAGGTCTGCCCCTACATTGAGTCGAGTGACTTGGTGGTAGGCGAGAACACCTGCGATGGCAAGAAGAAAGCCTACGAGTTTTTTGCCACGCAAAAGAACATGTACGTCATGGATATTCCCAACGTGCACGACGAGTCGACGCTCGTGACCTGGAGGGCCGAGGTTAAAAAGCTCGCCGCCAAGATTGAGGAAGAGTGTGGCGTCACGATTACGCCTGAGCGTCTGAAGGCCGCCATCCGCGCCGTCAATGAGAAGCGTCGCGCCCTGCAGCGCCTCGCTGCCACGCGCGCTGCCGACCCAGCGCCCATTAGCGGTCTCGACAGCCTGCTGACCGTTCAGGCCGCCTTTATGGACGACACCCCGCGTCTGACCGGAGCCATCAACGATATGGCGGCCGAGTGTGAGCAGCGTGTCGAGGTCGGAGAGGGCGTGGCGCCCAAGGGGACCAAGCGCATCCTGTACACCGGCACGCCCATGGCCGTGCCCAACTGGAAGCTGTTCAACCTCATCGAGAAGGCCGGCGGCGTTGTGGTGGGCGAGGAGTCCTGCACGGGTTCGCGCTATTACAAGGACTTGGTCGATGAGTCCGGTGAGACGGTTGACGAGATGCTCGATGCTATCGCCGAGCGCTACTTTAAGATCAACTGTGCCGTCTTTACGCCCAACGACCAGCGTATGAAGGACATTGTCCAGATGGCCAAGGACCTGCATGCCGACGGCATTGTCGACGTGGCCCTGCAGTTCTGCACGCTCTACGAGATGGAGTCGTTTGCCGTGGAGAAGGCCGCCGAGGAGGCCGGCATTCCGTTTATGCACATCACGACCGACTACGCTGGCGAGGACGCAGGCCAACTGCAAACCAGGATCGAGGCTTTCTTGGAAACCATTTAGGACTATCCGTCCCGGTGGCTTCCCCAGGCACCCGATCTTGCCGTTCAAACCGTCGCTTGCGTATCAGAAGTACGCGGCGCTCCTCTTTCACGGCAACCTCGGGCACCTGGGAAAGCCGTCTCCTTGGTTGGTTAAAAGGTTTGTTAAGGAGTTATATGTCGGAAAATATTGAACAGCTGTTGCCGCGCACGTTTGAGGAGTTCAACGAGCAACGCAAGGCGGCGTTTATTCGCGTCAAGGATTACAAACAGGCCGGCAATCGCTTGGTCGGCTATTTGTGCAGCTATACGCCGCTCGAGATTATCGATGCCGCGGGGGCTGCGAGCGTGGCTCTGTGCGGTACGTCCGATGAGGTGATTCCCGAGGCCGAGAAGGTGCTGCCGGCAAACCTGTGCCCGCTCATCAAGTCGACCTACGGTTTTGCCTACTCGCAAAAGTGCCCGTTTACGTACTTTAGCGACATGATCATCGGCGAGACCACCTGCGACGGCAAGAAGAAGATGTACGAGCTACTCAACGAGCTCAAGCGCACGCACATTCTGCATCTTCCGCAGGGTCGCGATCGTGCCTACGAGCGTGAAGGCTGGTACGAGGAGTGCCGCCTGCTCAAGGAGGAGCTCGAGGGCTTCTACGGCATCACGATTACCGACGATGACCTGCGCGCTGCCGTCCGTCGTCGCAACCGTCTGCGTGCGGCCCAGCTCGAGATGTTTGCGCTGCAGGCCAACCAGCCGGCTGCCATGAGCGGCGTCGACCTGATGAGCACCATGTTCGCCGGTACGTTCAGCTTCGACATCGAGGCCTATACGCAGCAGCTGGAGCAAAAGGTTGCCAAGCTGCGCGAGGCCTACGACGCGGGCGAGCGCCCGGTTGCGGCGGATGCCAAGCGCATTCTGATCACTGGCTGCCCGGTGGGCGGCGTGATCAACAAGATCGGCCGTACTATCGAGTCCAACGGCGGTGTGGTCGTGTGCATGGACGACTGCTCGGGCGAGCGCACGGTGGCCATGATGATCGACCCGGAGGCTCCCGATATCCTGCGCGCCATCGCCGACCGCTACCTGGACATCAACTGCTCGGTCATGACGCCCAACGACGGTCGCATGGAAAACACGCTGGCCATGTGCGAGAAGTATCATGTCGATGGCGTGGT
>RKAY01000067.1 GCA_014846205.1 Collinsella aerofaciens
GCGCCCCGGGGACGGACAAACCTACTCCGTCTCGCCCGGTCGAGCGCCGCGGGCCAGGGCGTCCTGGTACTCCTTGACGGCCTTGAGCCTCTGCATCGGCTTGAGTCGCTCGAACATAGTGTTGCCGTGCAGGTGATCGATCTCGTGCTGTAGGCACACGCAGAACAGATCGCCCGAGGCCTCGTAGCGAATTAGGTTGGCATCCAGGTCGTACGCCTCGACGACAACATGGTCGGGACGCTCGATCTCGCAGCTAATGCCGGGGATAGACAGGCAGCCCTCGCTAAACGGAACGAGATGGTCGCTCTGCTCGACAATCACGGGATTGATGAGCACGTACGGGTCATAGCCGTTCTTGTCGCTGTAGTTGCAGTCGATGGTAACGAGCTGAATAAGCTCGCCAATCTGCGGAGCAGCCAGGCCGCAACCGCCGTTCTCGAACATCATCATCTTCATCTTCTCGGCAAGCGCCTCGATCGCCGGGGTGATCTCCTCGATGACGGCGCACTCCTGGCGCAGACGAGGGTCGGGCGACAGTACGATTCCGTTGGCTTCCATGGCCATCCTTTCGGGTTGTTACATCAAATCATAGGCGTCGACGTCAACGCTCACGCTCACGCCGCGCACGGAGCCCGCCTCTTTGAGACAGACGTCGATATCATCAGAGACATGGTACCCTACCGGCGACTTCACAAGCAGATGGAAGCGATAACGGTCCTTGGCTCTCTCGATTACACACGAAGCCGGGCCCAGTACCTGCGGCACGGCGCTCCCCGCCCGCAAAAAGTCGGGCGCGGCGGCATGCCAGAGGCGCTTAAGAAGCTTTGCAATGCGCCCGATGTAGTCCTGCGCGTCGTCTCGGTTCGCCGACCACACCAAAATGTTGACCAGGCGAACAAACGGCGGGTACAGTGCGTCGCGGCGCTGGTCTAGGTCGTAGTCGGTAAAGATCGAGCGGTCGTGCTCGGCGACGGCGCGAATGACCGGGTCCTCGGGCAGGTAGGTCTGGATGATCACCTCGCCGGGACGATCACCGCGACCGGCACGGCCAGCGACCTGCTCCAGCAAATCGTAGGCGCGCTCCCCTGCTCTAAAATCGGGGAGCTTGAGGGTAAAGTCGGCATTGACCACCCCCACGAGCGTGACCTCGGGAAAATCGAGACCCTTGGCAATCATCTGGGTACCCAGCAGCACCGCGCAATCGGCAGCATCGAACTGCTCGAGCAGCTTTTTGTGCGCATCCTTGCCGCGCGTGGAATCGGCATCCATACGTATGATGGCAACGTCCTCGGGCAGCATCTGATGCAGCACATCCTCGATCTGCTGCGTGCCCAGGCCCATTTTTGCCAGGTAGCGGCTGCCGCACTTGGGGCAGCGACTCGTGGGCGCGGGATACGGCTGCACACGCCAAGACGAACCGCAGGTGTGACACTGCAGCGTGTGCGTGCGCTCATGATACGTAAGCGCGGTGGAGCAGTGGTTGCAAGTTGGGACGCAGCCGCACTCGCGGCACATCAGGAACGGCGCAAATCCGCGGCGGTTATGCAGCAGGACGGCCTTCTCGCGGCGCTCGACCACACGCTCCAGGCCATCCATCAGCGGTTTAGAGAACATTGAGCGGCTGCCGTGCGAAAACTCGCGGCGCAGGTCGGCAATGCGAACCGTGGGCAGGACCGCGTGCCCCGGGCGCTCGGGCATCTCGACACGCGTCCAAGTAGCACCGCTATACGTTCCACGGCGGCAGCGGTCGAGGGCCTCGGCAGAAGGCGTGGCGGAGCCCAACACGAGCGGGCAGCGGTAGCGCCGCGCCATCTCGGCCGCTACCTCGCGCGCATGGTAGCGCGGGCTAGAACCCTGCTTGTAGCTGGTCTCGTGCTCCTCGTCGATGATGATGAGGCCCAAGTCGCTGAGCGGGCAAAAGAGCGCCGAGCGGGCGCCCACGACCACGCGCGCGACTCCGCTGGCAACCATATCCCACTGGTCCAGGCGCTCGCCGGCCGAAAGGCGCGAATGGAAGACCGCAACCGTCTCGCCAAAGCGCGAGCGGAAGCGGCCGACGGTCTGGGCCGTCAGCGAGATCTCGGGCACGAGCACGCAGGCCGAGCGACCGGCCGCAAGTACGCGCTCGATAGCGGAGAGGTAGACCTCGGTTTTGCCGGATCCGGTGACGCCATCGACAAGGACAACGTCGCCGTGCGCATCCAGGCGAACGCGGTCAATCTGCGCGAGCGCCTGCTGTTGGCCGTTCGTAAGCGCGACCGGGGCCTTACCGCTCGCCGAGGACAGCGTGGTCTGCTCGCTGCAGCCACGCCAGGCACGGCGCTCCTCCACCACCACGACGCCGCGCTTTTCGAGCGCCTTGATGGTCGCCGACATGCTGTTGTAGAGCAGGTTGAGGTCGCGCGTCGTGACGGGGCCGCACTGGAGCGCCTCGATGAGCTGGCGCTGACGAACGGCGTTCTTGGGTGGCGTATAGTCAAAGCCCTCGGGCGTGAGCATGACCCAGCGGTTTTGAATAGGCTTGACGGCGGGGCGCTCAACCGACCATGCGCCGTCATCGCCCTTGACCACGCGTGGGCTGCCACCCGGAGGCAAAAACAGGCGCAGGCACTCGGAAAGCGTCGCGACGTACTCGCGGCTCATCCAGCGTGCGATACGGGCGGCCTCGGCGGTAAAGAGCGGCTTGCTAAGGACAGCCTCGATGGGCTTGATGCACGAAGGGTCAAGGGCGATGTTGCCTTGCAGGTCGACCAGCTCGGGCGCAATATCGACGATGTAGCCTGCGGCGGCACGGTTGCCAAAGTGGACTAGGATCGTCGATCCGACCTGGGCCTCGTTGGCAAGGGACTCGGGGATGCCGTAAGCAAACGGTTCGGACAGCGCACGGGTGGGGATGTCGAGAACCACGCTCGCGTAGGCAGCGATGGGCTCAAGGGCAGGATCGGGCTTGGCCGAGGCAGCAGCGAATGCCGACGCCGCCGGAGTCTCCTCCGGTTCCGGCGAACCAAAGAGCGTTAGTTGCTCGGCCATGGCCCCAGCACCTCCTATCCCATACGTCTACAGAAACAAGAGCCCCGCTCGGGGTGAACGGGGCTCGGATACATACGTTTGCGCAACGATTACAGCGCCATCGTGCGGGCGCGGTCGATACGCGCCAGGCAGTCGTCGCGGCCGACGAGCGCCATGGTCTCGCCCAGAGGAGGGCTCACCATGTTGCCGCAAACGGCGACGCGCACGGCCTGGAACACCACGCGCTTCTTGAGGTCCATCTGCTCGGGCAGCGGCTCAAGCGCAGCGTCGATGGCCTCGGCGGTCCACTCGTCCACGCCCACGAGCGCGGCCTTGGCGGCGTCCAGGATGGCACCCATGCCTTCCTTGGCCAGGCCCTTGTTGACGGATTTCTCGTCATACTCGAGCGTATCGGCCGTGGCAAAGATGGGGGCGGCGACGGTCACGGCGTCGGCCGGCATCTTAGTGCGCGGCTTGACGATGGCAGCGAGTGCGTCGATCAAGTCCTCGCCGTACTCGACGTTACCCTCGATGAGGCCCGCCTCGTGAAGCTCGGGGACCATGATCTCGTCGGCAAACTGGGCGTCGGACATGCCGTTGATGTACTCGGCATTGACCCAGTCGAGCTTCTTGGGGTCGAAGGTCGCCGGGTTCTTGGAGATGCGGTCGAGCGAGAACTTGCTGGCAAGAACATCGCGCGGGATGATCGTGGTCTCGCCGTCGAGCGACCAGCCGAGCAGAGCCAGATAGTTGACGAAGGCGTCGGACAGATAACCGGCGTCGCGGTACTCCTCCACCGAAGTGGCGCCGTGGCGCTTGGAGAGCTTCTTGCCGTCGGCGCCCAGGATCATGGAGATGTGGGCGAACGTGGGCACGGGCGCGCCGAGGGCCTCGTAGACCATGACCTGGCGCGGGGTGTTGGACAGGTGATCGTCGCCGCGGATGACGTGGGTGATCTTCATCATGGCGTCGTCGACGACGGTTGCGAAGTTGTACGTGGGCGTGCCGTCCGAGCGGAAGATGACAAAGTCGTCGAGCTCCTTAGCATCGAAGGTCACCTCGCCGTGGACGGCGTCGTGGATGACGACATCGCCGCGGTCCTCGGGCACCTTGATGCGCAGGACGTAGGGCTCGCCGGCCTCGATGCGGCGACGGGCCTCCTCGGGATCAAGATCGCGGCAGCGGCGCTGATAGCCCTGGAAAGGGTCCTTGCGCTCCTGCGCGGCCTTACGGTCGGCATCGAGCTGCTCCTTGGTGCAGAAGCAGGGATAGGCCTTGCCCTCGTCCCAAAGCTTCTGGGCGGCCTGCTTGTACAAGTCCAGGCGCTCGGTCTGGGCGTAGGGGCCATAGTCGCCGCCCACCTCGGGGCCCTCGTCCCAGTCCAGGCCAAGCCAACGCATGGCGCGCAGGATGATCTGCGTGTTCTCGTCGGTGGAGCGGGTGGGGTCGGTGTCGTCGATGCGCAGGATGAACGTGCCGCCATTTGCGCGGGCAAAAGCCCAGTTATAGATAGCGGTGCGGGCGCCGCCGATGTGCAGCTTGCCCGTCGGTGAGGGTGCAAAGCGGACGCGAACGTCTGATGCCATGGATATCTCCTCGATTGCAGGATGGATGTCTAACCGCACCAGTATAAAGCAACAATGCAACCTCCGCACAAAGGGCACCGACCCACTCATTGGGGACAGACTTAAATGACCAGTCGTTTGGGACGTTCTTAGTTTAAGGCCACTCATTTAAGCCTGTCCCCAATGAGTAGGTGCGGAAAGGGTGTGAATGTTGGATTTACGCGCTATGATGTGCCCTTGCATAGAGAGCCCGGCGGAATGGTAACGGTCGCTGGGACACGTTTTTGAAAGGACAATCAT
>RKAY01000089.1 GCA_014846205.1 Collinsella aerofaciens
GGAAACGGCTATTGAAAGCGTCCTAGTGTTCGCTTCTAATAAAGAAGGCCAAGATTCGGGACGCAGTTCACAAAGGTGCCTGTCCCCTTTGTGGTGGTTGGCGGTTTGGGCGGGCGGGTATCAAAAAGTGTCAGACGGGGCGGCCGCCGGGCACCTGCGCGCGAAAAGAAGTATCGACCTGCGTCGTTGCCGTTGAGCGACGCGTTGTTTGTAGGGATACTGAGCCTATGACAACAGCGTGCGAAAGGATTGACGCATGGCTTTCCGTAATGACTTCCTGTGGGGCGGCGCGACGGCTGCCAACCAGTGCGAGGGCGCTTACGACGTGGACGGCCGCGACCTGGCCAACGTGGACGTGGCTCCGCATGGCCCCGAGCGCTATGCAGTGGTCTCCGGCCAGCGTAAAATGCTCGACTTCGAGGACGGCTATTACTATCCCGCGCAGACCGGCGTCGATTTCTATCACCACTACAAAGAGGACATCGCTCTCTTTGCCGAGATGGGCTTTAAGACCTTCCGTATGAGCCTAGCTTGGACCCGCATCTTTCCCAACGGCGACGAGACCGAGCCCAACGAGGCTGGCCTGGCCTTCTACGAGGATGTATTCCGCGAGTGTCAGGCGCACGGCATCGAGCCGCTCGTGACCATCACGCACTTCGACTGCCCAAACGACTGGTCGCTGGGGACACCCTTTGCCGTCTGCGGATTTTGGGACATGTGGCCCGCTTTTTGGGCCTGCCTGTCGGTACACTAAAAGCACTATGGGTACCCGCGAGCGACATATCGGCCACGCGGCCGCCCGGACCGCGCCGGTTGCGGATCCCAGGGGCGGCAGGCTCTTCGCCATGCCGCGATTCCTTGTTGGTATATCGCATCGCGTATACCGCCACCGCGTCTTTATTATCGCCGGTGTCACCGCTGCGCTGTTCCTTATACTTTTGGCAGTCTTGCCAGCGTTGTTCGCCTCCGATTTCAAGCTTTCCAACACCACGCCCGTCTATAGTGAGGTGTCCGAGGAGGTCGTGGATGCACTCGTCCATTCGAGCTCTCTCCCGCTGCTTGTTGCCGCAATTGCATTTTCGATCTGGGGCGTGCTGGTCTATCTGCGTTGTTTGGACTATGCGTTGCGCCGTCGCCTTGTTGCCATCGCTGCCATTTGCGCCCTGTGGATGATCGAGGTCATCCTCAAATATAAGTCGTTCACGCCGTTCTATGCCACCGTGCTGTGGTACCTGTACTACGTGCCCATGACGCTCATTCCGCTGCTCTACCAGCTGTGCGGCCTGCGCCTCGCGGGTTTGGAACAGCATCGTATGGGGCGTCGGTACCGCACCGTTTTGTGGGCCATGGCTGTCCTGCTTATCGGCTTTGTGCTCACTAACGATGTACATCAGCAGGTCTTCCACTTCGATCGCTCGAGTGGAACCTGGAGCAACGAATACACATACGGTTGGGGCTACGGTGCCGTCTTAGTGTGGACGGCCTTTAACTTCGTGGCCTTTTTTATCCTGGTGGGCCGGTCCTCGTCCTTCCGCATCCAACGTTTTTCGGGCACGGCGGCGCTCGTGCTGCTGGGCGGCGCATTCTTTGCCATTTCATATGCCCTGCGTGTGCCCTGGGCATGGAGGCTCAACTTTTCGCTTGTCTATTGCGTCCTGTGCGTGGTGGCGATGGAAATCTGCCTCGATTGCGGTGTCATTCCGTCGTACCACGATATCGCCGGCATTTTCGATACCTTGCCGCTCGACCTCAAAGTTCTAACGCGTGACCTGCAGGAAGTCTATGCCACGCCGGTGTCAAAGCCGATCCCAGAGGGCGTGCGCGAGGAGTTGCGGGTCCAGGAGCACGGGCGCGCCCATGCCTTTGCCGTGGCGTCCGACCCCGATGTAATGTATCGCGCCTTTCCGCTGCTGGGTGGATCGGCGCTGCTTGCCCAAGACGTGTCGGAGCTCAACGAACTCAATCGCGAACTAGCGCACCGTCGCATGGAGCTGCAACGCCAAAACGAGCTGCTTGTCGCCGACTACGACCTTAAGACGCACCTGGCAGATCAAGAGGCCGAGACCCTGCTGGTCCAAGACGTGGACCAGGCGCTTGCCCGCGCGCTCGAAGGGATGTACGACCTGTTGAGCTCGCTGCCGCCGTTGACCGACGAGGCATCTTCGCACGAGCGTTACCGCATGCTGCAGCGCGCCAAGATGCTCGTCGCCTATTGCAAGCGCAAAGGGTCGCTCACGTTGGCGCAGCACGGGGAGAGCGGTTTTGACCGCGACCGCATTCAGCTCATTGCCAACGAGCTCGCAAGCGACCTGCGCACGATCGATGTCGACTGCGCCTCGATTATTGCCATACGGCGCCCGATGCACGCCAGCGCAGTAAGCGCGCTGTACGACTGTGTGTATGACTTTGCGTTTTTTGCCTACGCCACCGATCATCCGGCGCTTATGTATCACCTGAGTGACCACGATCGGTGCAGCGTCGAGTTGCGTGCCACGCTTTTCTCCAACGACGAGGAGGATCTTTCGCAGACACCCGCTGCGCAAGAGCTCGAAAGCGCTTTGCAAGGGCGCAACGTGGCATATCGCCTTGAGGGCGAGCCCGGCCAGTTGCGCATGATCGTGTTGATGCCGCGGGCGGGTGAGTGACGATGCAGATCCCGCTCATTCTCCCCCAAATCGTTGCGCTCGATATTGTCTTTGCCCTGGCTGCTTGCCTACAGACGATCCACGTTCCGCTCATCGTATCGCGTCGCTCGTCCTATAACCGTAAGGCGATTTGCGTCTACGAAGCGAGCCTCGTGGTTCACCTGATGGTTTCGGCGCTTATCCTTTTCGCGTCGTCTGGCTCGTATTTGGTAGCGCCACCTGGCGTTTGCGCCAGGGCAATGGGCGGAGCGCTGTGGCTCAATGCCGCGATCTTTGCCTATGGCGTGGTGCTTATGGTGCACTATCGTCGTCCCGTCATGCTGACTGAGCTGCTGCTCGTTGCCGCCGTAACGCCGCCAGTGGTTGTTGCCATGGGTTCGGCGTGGACCGTTGTCCCTATCGCAGAGGGAGCGTTCTTCCTATTCCGTTCCTTCGCGGCGCTCTTGATGGACGTCCGTAACCGCCAGGAGGATATTACCGCGTTCTCGACGATCGAAACCATCAACGTGATTCCCGTGGGCATTCTATATTTGGATCCAAAGGGCCGCCCGCTGCTCATGAACCGCTGCATGCGCAAAAACCTGGTGGATCTTCATATGCCCACCGACCTACGCGACATGAGCAGCACATGGAACGACCTGCGTAAACTTAGCATGCAAATGCCCGAAAGCAGCAGGAACCGCGTGCGGATCAATCTGGACCGCTTTGGTGAGGCGCGTGCGGTGGTTGAGGTCTCTCCCGCCGAGATTCGCCTATTTGTGTGCGATCGCGTTATGGTTTCGGGCCGTTCGTTCGAGCGCATTATCGGTCTTGATGTGACAGAGTATGCGCATGCTCATGATCGCCTGGCGCAAGCCAACCACCTGCTTGAGCTTGCGGGCCAAGAGCTCCAAGCCCAGATCGAAGAAGTCAAAAAGGTTGCCGATAATGCGGCCTACCTGCGCATGCGTTCCCGCGTGCACGATGTAATCGGCCAGCGCCTGTCCATCCTCCATCGCTATTTGGAGGAGGGGCGCCTGGACGACGAGTCGCTCGAGCAGATCGATCCGTTGCTGCGCTCGATCGCCGTCGACCTGCGCAGTGGCGGCGCCAGTGAGCCGGCGGAGCAGTTGGGTGATATCGTCCATGCTTTTGGCCTGGTGAGTGTGCAGATCGATGTTGAGGGTGCGCTGCCTGAGGACGCGCGTGTCGCCGCTGCATTTTTGCAGATTATCCGCGAGGCCTCGACCAATGCCACCAAGCATGCGCAGGCGCATCGGGTCCATGTGCGCTTGTGGCAGGAGGGGACGGATGCTGACGCCGTCGCGCGCATGACGATTTCTAACGACGGGTCCCCGGCCCCCGTATCGTATCGCGAGGGAACGGGTGTTCCAGGCATGAGGCATGTCGCGCAAGATCTGGGTGGCAGCCTCGAGGTCCACGCCACCCCGCCCTTTACGCTTACGGTATCCATTCCGCTTAACGCCAACGACACGTCCCAAAGGAGAAACTCATGATCCGCGTGTTAATTGTCGAAGATCAGGCCATCCTGCGCGAGAGCCTGGCGCGCTCCGTTGGCGACCAGCCCGATATGACCGTCGTTACCGCGATCGCCGATGCCTCCGAGGCCTTGGGTGTCGCGCTCAAGGAGCGCCCGGACATGATACTGATGGACGTGTGCACCGAACACGATTCAAACGGCATCGTGGCGGCGGCACGCATTAAGGAGCAGCTGCCTGAGTGTCGCATCATTATCATGACAGGCATGCCCGAGATTACCTTTGTCGATCAGGCCCGCGAGGCGGGCGTCGATAGCTTTGTGTACAAGAACGTCGGTATCGACGAGCTGTTCGCCGTGATGCGCTCCACGTTGGCTGGCTACTGCACGTTTCCCAAGCCGCCCGAGAGCATTTTTTCGGGCACGGCAGCCCTCGACGATGTCGAGCTGTCGATTTTGCGCCTTGCCTGCGAGGGCAAAAGTCGTCGCGAGATCGCGGCCGAGCTGTTTATGAGCGAGGGCACCATCAAGCGCCGCATCTCGGAGATCCTGAGCAAGACCGGCTACGACAACATCATGCGCCTGGCCGTGCATGCGGTGACTGAGGGCAGCATCGTTCCCAACATGGAGCGCCCGTAATCGACGCGCTCACCCGTGTTCCGGCGTCGCAAAGATAGGCCGCCCACCGTTTCGCATCTAAAAACGGCGGGGAAGTAATGGAAGCCAATGCTGCCAGCGGCAGTAAGTAT
>RKAY01000155.1 GCA_014846205.1 Collinsella aerofaciens
AATAACGGCCCGTGAGGCAGTAGCTTACAAAGCCGGAGCAGTCAAAGCTGTTCGGTCCAATACCGCCCCAAGAATAAGCATAGCCAAGCTTGCTGTAGGCGCGCGAAACAACGGAGCCACCATCAACAGATTGACTCGGTGCTGAGGGCGTGGGTGCCGGAGCGGGCGTGGGGGCAGGCTGCGGCGTGGGAGCCGGCGTGTTGCCGCCCTGGTTGTTGTTATTGTTGGTCTGGCCGCCATTGTTGGTCGTGCCGCCACCATTATTGGTGTTCTCGGTCGTACCAGCGGTGTCATTGCTCACCGTGGCTTTTTCGGCGGTGCTGGCATTTATGCCAGCCTGCAGCGCAGCGTTGGCCTCGGCCTCGGCAGCAAGCTCGGCCTGCAGCTGCGAATCCAGGGAGTTCACGACGCTCTGAGCTTCAGCCTGCTGGGCATTGAGCTCGTCGACCTTCTTCTGCGTCGCGGCGACGTTCTTCTCCTGCTCGGCCTGCTTATCGGTGAGCTGCTGCTTAAGGTCCTTGACCTCCTGAATGGTCTGGGCCTGCTTGTCGGAAACCTTGCCGTAGTAGAACAGACGGTTGAGCATGTCGCCCAGATCGTCGACGCCCGTCAGAACCTGGAGGAGACTCAGGCCACCGGTCTTGTACTCACCGGCAACGTAGGTCGAAAGCTTTGCCTGGCCCTCGGCAATCTCTTGCTGCTTTTGCGTGATCTCGCCTGCAGTCTGATCAAGCTCCTGCGTCTGTGCGGAGAGCTCTTCATGAATTTGCTGGGTTTGGGTGCCAATCTGCTCGAGTTTGGTACGGGCAGCGGCAAGGTCGGATGCGGTATCGGCGTAGGCCGGAGCCGTGAGGCCCAGACCCAAAACACAAGCGAGGGTTGCCGTAGCAGCGCAGCGTGCCATGTTTCTGTGCGTGTTTGCTGTGCGCATGAAGCTTCCTTTCCAATACTAGGGGTAACGGCTAGTCTACCGTCACCAGGCTAAAGAGCTCAACATCGTCGTCAGACGACGTGAGCCTATCGCGCGGGTTGAGAAACGCAAGCTCAAGGATACAACCGTAGCCCACGAGCTTTGCGCCCATACCTCGCACCAGTTTACCTGTTGCCTCGACGGTTCCGCCCGTCGCGACCAAGTCGTCCAGAATCAACACGGTATCTTTAGAGCTGATAGCGTCGGCGTGGATCTCGATGGAATCAGTTCCGTACTCGAGCTCGTAGCTTTCGCTCACCGTTTTACGCGGCAGTTTACCCGGCTTACGTGCGGGAACAAAGCCTGCGCCCAGGGCGACGGCCACGGGCACGCCCACCATAAAGCCACGAGCCTCGGGTCCGACGACCTTGGTGATGCCCATGCCAGCAAAATGCTCGGCTAGGGCATCGGTCATGGCCTTCAACGCCTCGGGATTGCCAAAGAGCGGCGTGATGTCCTTAAAGACGACTCCGGGTTCGGGATAGTCGGGGATATCGACGATATGAGATTCGAAGTCGTACATGGCGTAACCTTTCATGGATTGCCGGTTTGGCGATGGCGGTTATTTACCCGCGGTGGTGGTTCCAGAATGCGAAGGCATAACGACCTTAAGCGGCTGCACGATCGATTCCTCGCGCGCAGCGACCGTGGAGGTACCGGCTACTTCGCTTTTGGCTTTCGTTGATTCGGAGCGTGCTATCTCCTCGTCGAGCGCATCGATATCGGCATCCTCGACCACGGCGTTGAGCGACTCGAAGACACGGTTCTTGAGCAGTGCGGTGTGGACGCCCTCCGTGAGGTCGTGCAGCTTCTTAAACGCGCGCTCGAGCTTGGCGTCGCGCTCGTCATCGGAGGTATCCATGCCGAGCATGCTCACGAGCACCTGCTCAAACATCGAGGACTCACGGTTGGCCGACGACACATACTGACGCAGGTTGCGCGGCTCGATGTGGAAACGCGACAGCTCCGAGCAGTAACGGATAATCGGGAAATCGCGACCATCGACAAGTTCGCGGTTCTGCGGGCTCTTGATGATGCGAATGAGGTCGTTTTCGGCCAAAGAACGGATAAACGAGATATCGACGCCCAACATGTCGGGAATCGTCTCGATGGGGTGCAGCTTTTGCTTGGTCTCCTTGGGCTCCGTCTTGAGCGGAACATCGGACAGCAAGCCAACCTCGTAGGCGAGCGTGGACAAGTCGGTGGCATTTTCCAGGCGCTGTTTGATGACGTTGAGCGGCATGTAGCGGGTCTTCTGCAGATGCAGGATGACCTCCAGACGATCAACGTCCTCCTTAGAGTACTGACGGTAACCCTTAGGCGTACGATGAGGGGTAATGAGCCCCTCATCTTCTAAAAATCTAATTTTTGAGTTCGAAAGATCGGGGTATGCGCCTCGAAGTAGGTTGACGACTTGGCCGATACTCAGATAATTGCGTTCGGCCATTACCTACTCACCGGTTTCGATGCGCTCCGGCGTGCTCTCGTGGTAGATGAGCGTAAACGTACCGATCTGAACGGAAGAACCGTCGTGCAGCGGGGCGGCATTGACGATGGCGCCGTCGACCCAGGTGCCGTTGAGCGAGCCAAGATCCTCGATGCGAGCGCTCAGCCCCTCGCGAATAATGCGTGCATGGCTGCGCGATACCGTCATGTCGTTGAGGAAGACTCCATTTGCGGGATCACGGCCTATCGTGGTGCAGTCATCCTCGAGCTCAAAGGCGGCACCGGTCTGCGGACCCTTGACGATGGATAGAACGGGGGCGGTGATGCGCACGTTGGCCATAAGGTCGGGAACGGTGACATCGCTCGAAGGAACGCGGAAAACGCAGGTAGCGTCCGCGGTCTTATCGTTCTGAGGCATATTGTTAACCATGTTGTCCATGACAACCCCTAACTTAACGCGGACATGCCGCAAAGAATGAACCGTACGTAATCATACCCCAATGAATCAGTCTTCGATTTCGGGGTTGAGAAAGTCGACGTCCTCGTCCTCTGGATGTGCGATGGCCTGTTTAATGGCCACTCCCCCCTTAACGGAATAAATGACGGCGGTGAGCATGGAGAAGATCACGCCTCCGTAGACAAAGAAGATGCCGAGCGGCACCGAGCTCCCGTTCAGACCCGGAAACGCCGTAAACGTGGAGGGCAGCAGGTTCCAGCCATCGACGACGGGGATGCCCAACAACATGAATGAAAAGCCGGTCATGAGCAACGCTGTGGCGATTTTGCCGGGAAAGACGACGTCGATGGGGCGAGGGTGGTAATGGCGCACGATGAGCGAGCCGATACCCAGATAGATATCGCGACCGATGATGAGTACGCAGACCCAGATGGGCAACTCGCCGCGCACAACCAGACCCAGAACGCCCGTAAACAAGAGCGCGCGGTCGCAGATGGGGTCCATGACTTTGCCGAGCCACGAGACCGTCTTGGTCATGCGGGCGATCTGTCCGTCCATCCAGTCGGTTGAGGCAGCGATGGCATAGATCACGATGGCGACGACGCGGTTGTTGTCCGTCACAAACAGGTATAAAAAGACGAGCGTGAGGACCAGGCGCGTAAAGGTAATGAAATTGGAGATCGTAAAGATCTTATTCGACGGGTAATCGGAAGTGCCGATAAGCTCCTTTTTGATCTTCTTTTTGATGCCCACAGGACTCCCCCGCTGGTAAACGACAAAACTTTCGATACTATACCCGTTCCGGCGATGTCTATCCAGCTAAGCCATAGAGAGTCCAGACATGTGGAGGGTGTTGTTGGCGGGGCGGGATCTCACATTTGTGTACATCAGCCTCCAAAAACGACATTTTTCGGCATCTTTGGTGGCTGATGTACACGTTTTGATTCGGTGATTACATCGATCGGGAAAGTTGTTGCCTTAAGCAAATTAATCATGATGTGCGGGTCGAGAAGGGTTGGTGCCAAAAGAGCCCAACGGCCGTTACGGCTTCGTTAGAAACGCGCCCCACCATGGATGGTGAACCCGAAAGGTAAGGCGCGCGGGCACGGTGGCTCGGCCCGCGCGCCCGGAAGAGAAAGGATAAACCCATGGGTTACATGCTCGAGACGCGCGGGCTCACCAAGCGCTTCGGCCGCGGCGACCAGGCGCAGGATGCCGTGGCCGACGTGAGCCTTCATATCCGCGAGGGCGAGGTGTACGGGCTGCTCGGCCCTAACGGCGCCGGCAAGTCGACAACGCTCAAGATGATCTGCGGGATGCTGCGGCCGACGGCCGGGGAGATTCTCTTTGCCGGGCACGCCTGGCGCCGCGAGGACCTCTACGCAATCGGCAGCCTCATCGAGGAGGCGCCGCTCTACCCCAACCTCACCGCGCGCGAGAACCTGCGCGTGCGCACCACGCTGCTGGGCCTTCCCGAGAGCCGCATAGATGAGGTGCTCGCCGCCGTGGACCTCGCGGACACCGGGAAGAAGCGCGCCGGGCGCTTCTCGATGGGCATGCGGCAGCGCCTGGGGCTCGCGCTGGCGCTGATCGCCCGGCCACGCCTGCTCGTGCTCGACGAGCCCACCAACGGCCTCGACCCCATCGGCATCGAGGAGCTGCGCGACCAGATCCGCGGCTTCGCGGCGGCGGGCACGACGGTGATCGTCTCGAGCCACATCCTCTCCGAGGTGCAGCAGATGGCGGACACCATCGGCATCATCTACGGGGGGCGCCTCGCCTACGAGGATGCGCTTCGACCCGGGCAGGACCTCGAGGAACTCTTCATGAGCGTCTGCCGGGAGGGGCGTCGAGCGCGCGGGGAGGTGGCGGCATGACGGGCGAGAAAGACGGCCTGCTCGCGGGCCTGCGCGCCGAGGCCCTGAAGTCGCGCCACGCGGCACCGGTTCGCCTGGCCGTGCTCATGGCGCTGCCGATGCCGCTGCTCGG
>RKAY01000159.1 GCA_014846205.1 Collinsella aerofaciens
GTTCCCCATATTATTAATGACGTCGACAGGCGGGGTGGTTCCCCGCGTACGTGCCATCTGAGTAACCGAGGGGAGGGCGCACATGGGAATGACGGGTGCATACGAGCGCAATCTCGATGCAAAAGGTCGCCTGTCCCTGCCTGCACCCCTTCGCGAGGAGCTTGGAGAGCACGTTCGCGTGTTCAAAGCCCTGGATGTCGATGCTCTGTACGTGTTCTCTGCCGAGGCCTTCGATAAGTGGGTCGAAGGACTCTTCGCGGGTCGTGAGGGGCACGAGGGTTTTAACCCGCGTGACATCAACGACCAGAAGCTCATGAGGGCGATCAACAAGCGCACCACGTCGATGGATGTGGACAGTGCCGGTCGTATCGGTCTTTCTGAGTCTCTCCGCAAGCAGGCGAACCTCGACCGCGAGGTCACGGTTGTGGGTAACTACGACCACCTTGAGGTTTGGGACCGCGCTACGGCCGATGAGGACGATGACGACGAGGCCCTGCTGGACCTCTTCTTCTCGTAAGGGCAAGGCACGAGTAACGGATGGAGCGTGGGATCTTGACACAAGAATATCGGCATGAACCTGTCATGCTCGGCGAAGTGCTTGAGTCGCTGCAGCTCAAGAGCGGCTCCGTTGTCTGCGATTGCACCCTTGGCGGTGCCGGTCATTCGGTAAAGATGGCCGCGCAGGTGGGGGAGACGGGCCTTTTGCTCGGCGTCGATCAGGACGACATGGCCCTCGAGGCCGCTGGCGCCCGTCTGGACCGCGAGGTTCCCGGCGTCCCGCACCAGCTGCTGAAGGGCAACTTCGGCGACTTGGACGAGCTGCTTTGCTCGGCCGAGGTGCCCGGGGTCGATGGCTTCCTGTTTGACTTGGGCGTTTCGTCACCGCAACTCGATATCCCTGGCAGGGGCTTTTCGTATAACGAAGATGCCCCATTGGACATGCGGATGGATCCGGGTAATAACACCTTAAACGCAGCTGAGGTCATCAACACCTATAACGAACACGACCTCGCCCGGATTCTACGCGTCTATGGCGAAGAGAAGTTCGCCTCGCAGATTGCGCGCGAGATCGTGCGCCGCCGCGAGCAAGAACCGATCGAAACAACAGGCCAATTTGTCGAGATCATCAAGGCTGGCATTCCGGCTGCCGCTCGTCGGCATGGTGGACACCCGGCCAAGAAGAGCTTCCAGGCCATTCGCATCGAGGTCAATCACGAGCTCGATGTGCTCGAGCGAGGGCTTGACGCCGCCACCAGGTGGCTCAACCCGGGCGGACGCATCTGCGTTATCTCGTACCACTCGCTCGAGGACCGTATCGTAAAGAACCACTTTAAGGAGATGAGCCAGGGGTGCACGTGTCCGCCGGAGATTCCGGTGTGCGTGTGCGGCAACGTGCCGATACTCAAGGTCATCACCCGTAAACCCTTGGTTGCCCAACCCGATGAGGTTGCGCGCAATCCTCGGGCGAGATCAGCCAAAATCCGCGTGGCGGAGCGCTTGTAGCGTTACGCGCGCGATATTGGACCTCCCGCTCGCACCATACACGAAGCTTAAACACACTACCAACGTACTCGGGATGGGAGGCGGCATATCATGGGCTACAACACCTCAAACGCAGCACTCGCCTATGATATGAACGCCATGCCCGCCTACCGTGAGGCACCGCAGGCCCCCGTTGCTCCCCGCGAGCAGCGCACGCCGCGCTTTGATGTCTATACGGGCGCGGGCCGTCAGGCAAACCAGGCGGTAAGCCCGGTTTTCATGAGCGTTCTTAAAACGTTTTGCATCATTGCGGCTATTTTCATGACGATTGGCGTCGCCCGCGTGGCGCTTGCCGGCGTTACAGCCCAGGTGCTCAACAGCAACGCCGAGCTTACCAACACGCTCGAGAAGGCGACCGATGAGAGCTCTGACCTTGAGGTCATGCACTCTGTTTATGGTGCCGATACGCGTATTCGCGATCTTGCGGGCGCCTATGGCATGGTGGAGCCCAGCGAGAGCGTTACACTTGATTTTTCGCAGGATGCAGCCGCGGGCGCCAGCGCGACCGCGACCGCTCAGTAACAAGACGGTAGCTGAGTATGACAAATGACTATCACCGTGGTCCCGATGGGAATCACGGTTCTGGGCGTCCCTCTTCGCGGGGACGCTCTGGTTATCAAGGAGCGGGTCGGCCATCTTACAACGCCGGGCCGTCCCGTGGCAATGACCCCGCGTCGCGCCTCCGCGGCTCGGATGGTCCTCAAATGCATAGCACCAGGCCGCGTAAGGGCTTGTCGACCGAATGGCTCACGGGCACGCCGCTGCCCCGTCGCAATGCCGTCTTGGGCATAATCGGGTTTGGTATGGGCCTGGGTGTCCTTCGTCTTGCCGACTATCAAATCGTGGAAGCCGATAAGCTGCGCGATCGCGCCGACGCGCGTCGCCTGCTCGCGCAGACACTCTATGCCAAACGCGGTACGATCTACGACCGCAACGGCAACGTACTGACGTCGTCGGTCGAGTGCCGCAATATCGCCGTAAACCCGCAGCTGGTCGAGGACGTGGACAAGACGGTATCGGCGCTGGTCAAAGCCACGGGAATCGATAAAAAGACCTGCCGCGAGCTCGTTGAGTCGGATGGCTCCTGGGTGTATATCAAACGCCAGGTGGACGAGGACGATGCCGCGGCGCTGGAGAAGAAGAATCTGCCCGGCGTGCTCTTTGAGCAGGCCATGAAGCGCGTATACCCTTATGGCAACCTGGCGTCGCAGGTGCTGGGCGTGGTGAATGTGGATAACGATGGCCTGACGGGCCTCGAGAAGCAGTACAACAAGCTTTTGACCGGAACGAACGGTTCGCTGGTTCGCGAGCGTGCGAGAGACGGTAGCTATATCGCGGGCGGCGCCTATAAAAAGGTGGCGGCGGTTGACGGCGTGGACATCGTGACGACGCTCGACGTCAATATCCAGCGCGCGGCCGAGGACGCCCTTGCCGAGGCGGTCGAGAAGACCAAGGCAAAGAACGGCTCGGCCCTGGTGATGGACCCCACGACCGGTGAGATTCTGGCGGCGTGCTCGTATCCCACGTACGATCAGACCGACCTGGAGAACGCCAAGACCGAGGACATGAACCTGCGCCTGGTCACCGATGCCTACGAGCCCGGCTCGGTTTTCAAAACGCTCGTTGCCGGCACCGGCTTCGATTTGGGCGCCGTACGCTCGAGCACGTCGTTTGAGGTGCCGGCGAGCATCAAGGTAGGCGACGATACCGTAACCGACGCCGACAAGCGCGACTACACCATGGCCATGGACGTGCGCGAGATGATGCGCCGCTCGTCCAACGTGGGCTTTGTCTTGGTGGGGCGCAAAATCGGTGCAGATGACTTTGCCGCCTATGTGGATAAGTGGGGCATCGGTCACAGTTCGGGCGTCGATTTTCCGGGTGAAAGCCTGGGCATCGTCAAGGAACGAGACCAGTACGATGGCGCCACGCTGGGCTCGATGAGCTTTGGCCAGGCGCTGTCTGTCTCACCGATTGAGATCGCACGTGCCGTGAGCGGTATCGCCAACGGTGGCGTGATGATGACCCCGCACTTCTATAAGTCAAGCAAGGGCGACGAGAAGAACTGGGGCGAAGGGGAGCGTGCGATTTCTGAGGATGCCGCCTCCCAGGTGACATCGTGCATGCAGACGGTCGTGTCCGAGGGCACGGGCGTGGGCGGTGCCGTGGACGGCTATGACGTGGCGGGCAAGACCGGTACGGCGGAGCGCGCGGACGAAAACGGTGGCTACCTCAAGGCGAACTATATGTCTTCCTTCATGGGCTTTGCCCCGGCTCAGTCGCCCAAGGTGCTGTGCTACATCACGCTCGACGGCACGCCGAGCGGCTCGGATGCCGCCGCGGTTCCGTTTCAGAGCATTATGGCCAATGCGCTCGATGTTTTGGGTATCCCGCGCACCAAGTAGGGGGTTGTTCTATTCGGTACGTTCATTGTTTAAACTAAAGGGTGTTCACACGCCCTGCACCACGCATGAGTGGCGCTGGGATACAATACGCCGGTAGCATTATTAGGTTTATAGGGGAGCTGCAATGATAGAGATCGCCGTCAACAAACTCGCGGCCGCAACAGGGGCCCGAACCGTGACGGAGCTAACCGATCGAGTTTGTCGCGGGTGCGTTATCGACTCGCGTCAGGTTGAGGAAGGGACGATTTTTGTCGCCTTCCCGGGCGAAAAGGTCGACGGAAACGATTTTGCTCCTCGGGCTATCGAGTCGGGTGCCGGCGCGGTCGTGCTTACCCGCGAGCCCGATGACGACTTGCTTTCACTTGCCCAGGACAAGGACTGTGCCGTCCTGCTGACGGATGATCCCGAGGATTTTTTGCTGCGCCTGGCACATGCCTATCGCACGCAGCTTGGCTGTCTGGTCATTGGTATTACCGGCTCGATCGGCAAGACCACGACCAAGGATGTGCTCGCCGCGGTGCTTTCCAAGCGCTATCGCGTCTGGGCTACCAAAGGCAATTTCAACAATTTGATCGGCATGCCACTCACGGTGCTCTCTGCTCCGGCTGATACTGAGGTCCTGGTGCTCGAGATGGGCATGAACCATTTCCACGAGATCGAGCGCCTGTCCCGTTCCGCCAATCCAAATCTCGCCATCGTGACCAAGATCGGCACCTCGCATATCGGCATTTTGGGCAGCCGCGAGAATATCGCGCGTGCCAAGTCCGAGATTGTCCAGGGTATGCGTGCCGCCGATGACTTCTCTCCGCTGCTTGTGCTTGGCGGTGAGGACGACTTCACACCGTTCATTCGCGATACGTTTGCCGCGCCCGCGGGCGCGGCAAACGTATCGCGAA
>RKAY01000132.1 GCA_014846205.1 Collinsella aerofaciens
CCGACAGGATGAGGTCGGGGTTGTGGTCGGTTGCCCAATCCACGTTCCACGGGCTCGTGAACAGCAGCAGCTTGCCGCCGCGCATGTCCTCGACGCGCAGCGTGTCGCGCGTGAGCGAAAGGCCCGGGATATCGATGGTGTCGGGGTCGTTCTGGATCCAGCGAATGTCCGTATAGGGCAGCGGCTGGCGACGAACCTCAACACGGTACTCGGCCTTGAGGCGACGCTCGAGCACCTCAAACTGCAGCACGCCGACCACGCCCACGATGACGCTCTCCATGCCGGCGCCCAGCTCGCGGAAGATCTGGATGGCACCCTCCTGGGCAAGCTCCTCCATACCCTTGACGAACTGCTTGCGCTTGAGCGTGTCGACCTGCGTAATGCGAGCGAACATCTCGGGGGCAAACGTCGGGATCTGCGGATACTGCACGTGGCGCTTGCCGGAGCACACAGTGTCGCCGATGCTAAAGATACCCGGGTCGAACAGGCCCACGATATCGCCCGCGTACGCCTCGTCCACGATGGCGCGGTCATCGGCCATCATCGACGTGCCCGTGGCAAGCTTGAGTTTGCGGTTGCCCTGCACGTGGAAGGCATCCATGCCGCGCTCGAACTTGCCCGAGCAAATGCGCACAAAGGCGATGCGGTCGCGGTGGTTCTTGTCCATGTTGGCCTGGATCTTAAACACAAAGCCGCTAAAGTCTTCGCGGCATGGATCGACCGGCTCGCTGGTGAGCGTATCGGTATAGGCGCGCGGCGTCGGGGCCAGGCGCAGGAACTCCTTAAGGAAGGGCTCCACGCCAAAGTTGGTGAGCGCCGAGCCAAAGAACGCCGGGCTCAGCTTGCCGCAGGCCACAGCATCCAAGTCGAGCTCGTCGCCAGCACCATCGAGCAGCTCGATGTCGTCTATTAGGTTCTTATGGTTCTCCTCGCCGATAAGCTCATCCATGGCGGGGTCGCCCAGCTCGGCCTCGACCTCGGCGACCTTCTTGGTGGCGTTGGCGTGGCCGTCGCCCTCAAAGGCGATAACGCGACGGGTCTGGCGGTCGAACACGCCGCGGAAGTTGCGGCCGCTGCCAATCGGCCAGTTCATGGGATACGTATTGATACCCAGGACGTTCTCGATCTCTTCCATGAGCTCAAACGGATCGCGAGCCTCGTGGTCGAGCTTGTTCACAAAGGTGAAGATGGGAATATGGCGCAGCGTACAGACCTTAAAGAGCTTTTTGGTCTGGGCCTCGACGCCCTTAGCGCCGTCGATGACCATGACTGCGGCGTCGGCGGCCATAAGGGTACGGTAGGTATCCTCCGAGAAGTCCTGGTGGCCGGGGGTATCGAGGATGTTGACGCAGGCGCCGTTGTAGGTGAACTGCAGTACCGAGGAGGTAACGGAAATGCCGCGCTCCTTCTCGATGTCCATCCAGTCCGAGACGGCATGCTTGGCCGAGCTCTTGCCCTTAACCGAGCCGGCGGTCTGGATACTGCCGGTATAGAGCAGCAGCTTCTCGGTAAGTGTGGTCTTACCGGCGTCCGGGTGGCTGATGATCGCGAATGTGCGGCGCGACGAGATTTCATCCGACAGGCTTGCCATGCGGATCCTTTCTTGCATTGAGTGCATTACGTCGATGTAACCGCACTATTGTAGCCGCGAAACCTCGCCATAGGGCACCTATCAGGACAAATTCATCAGTTAGGGCCCGGGTAGCCAGCCCAATCCGAATTTGTCTCTTGCGTAACTGTGCATAGTGTATATATACTGTGCTTACCGGTTATATACACGTGTAGCCCATCAGCTAAGGAGCCGCTGTGGACATCATCCTATCCAATTCGAGCGACAAGCCCATCTACGAGCAAATAGCCTCGCAAGTCAAAGCCCAGATCCTTTCGGGCGCACTCGCTGCGGGAGCCAAACTCCCCAGCATCCGTGCACTCGCGAGCGACCTGGGCGTGAGCGTCATCACCACCAAGCGCGCTTACGCCGACCTGGAGCAACTCGGCTTTATCTGCACCGTGCAGGGCAAGGGCTGTTTTGTCGCCGAGGGCAACCAGGAGCTCTTGCGCGAAAACCAGCTCTGCCATATCGAAGAGCTGCTTGCGAAAGCGGCGAACCAAGCCGAAGCCTTGGGCGTCACGCGCGACAAACTGCACGAGATGCTCGACCTGGTAGCCCCCGAAACCATGCAGTAGCCATCTGCAAGAAAGGCTATACCATGCAAAAGTTGCTAGAACTCAAAGGTGTATCGCGCCGCGTGAGCGACCGTTTTTCGTTGCGAGACGTCACACTCGCCGTGGAGCCCGGCCAGATCGTTGGCTTTGTGGGCGCAAATGGCGCCGGCAAGACGACGACCATTCGCGCCGCGCTTGGGCTTATAAAGCTCGATGCCGGCGAGGTGCATCTGCTTGGACAGCGCTGCGACGCCAACGCACCCGACGAGACGCAGCGCCACCTGCGCTCCCGCGTCGGTCTTGTCCTGGACACGTGTCCCTTCCCCTCCACGCTCAAGGTGGGCCAGGTCGAGGCGCTCGTAGGCCCGGCATACCCCACGTGGAGCCGCGAAACGTTCGCCGGATTCATCGACCGATTTGGCCTCGATCCCAAGACGAAGGTCAAGGACCTCTCCCGCGGCATGGGCATGAAGCTGCAGCTCGCCTGTGCGCTCAGCCACAATGCCAAGCTGCTCGTTTTGGACGAAGCCACCGCGGGCCTTGATCCCATGGCGCGCGAGGAGCTGCTCGACGAGTTGCTTGCCTTTGTCGCCGACGACCAGCACAGCGTGTTGCTCTCGAGCCACATTACATCCGACCTCGATCGCACTGCCGACCGCGTCATCTGCATCGATAACGGCTCGATTGTGTTTGACCTGCCGCGCGAGGACATTACCGACCGAGCCGGCATCGCCCACTGCACCCAAGCACAGGCGTCCGAGCTCATGGCTTGCGTCGAAGGCGCCCGTGCCGCCCACCACGCCTATAGCGTGGACGTGCTCGTGCCCAACCGTCGCGAGGCGCTCGAGGCCTTCCCCGAGATTCCCTGCGACCGGGCAACAATTGATGACTATCTTCGCCTCATGCTGAAAGGGGCTTCGAAATGAAACGCGCCTTTATGTCTGAGCTCGCCATCGTCCGCACGCTTGTCCCGAGCATCGCGGGCGTCGGCCTGTTCATCTTCGTCGTACTGACCCTCGCCAACGCATCGGATGGCGATTCCGGTATGAGCGCCGGCGCCTGCGCGGTCAGTGCCATGTCGCCCATCGTGGTTATGAACTCGCTGGCCGGCTACGACAATCAAAACGGATGGGAGCGCTATCGGGCAACGCTGCCCATCTCGCGCAAAGACATCATCTGTGCACGCTACCTGAGCATCATTGTCTTCTCGGCCGTCATGGCGTGCGCCGCCGCGCTTCTGAGCATCGTCTCCATCCCGCTCTTCAACAGCGTGGGTATCCCCTCGACGGGACAGACCGTCTTTGAGACCGCAATCGCTTCGACCGCGTCTATGCTCATTTCCCTCATGATGGTGTTTCTGGCACAGCCGCTGTTCTTTCGATTTGGACACATGGAGGCGCTGCGCCTTTCCGTCGGCCTGTTTGCCCTGCTCGGATGCCTTGCCATGGCCACACTGAGCTCCTCCAGCCCCATCAGCAACTGGCTCATGTCGATTGCTGGGGCGAATCCCGATCCCGCCGTCCTCGGCTGCCTGTGCGCAGGAATTGCCGTACTGGCCCTCGCGCTATGTGCACTTAGCTGCATCGTCAGCACCAAGGTCTATCGGGCACGCGACCTGTAGGCGGGCGAATCTCGACCCACGCAGGTCGTAATCGGCCACAATCGCGCCCCTCAAATCCGTGACAAATGGCACGTCCCCGGCCCGTGCGCAACGTTCTATAATCAAAGCGTCACGGGCCTCGGCCCAATTTCGATCATCCAAGGGGATGTCTTTTTGGTCATTGTTCTTTAGGGAACGGTCAATCGCATACAAATTGAAAACGGCCGTCCAACGGCCGCGGTTTGTTGCGCCGTTCCGCCTCCGTCATCTGCCACATATGCACCTGATAGGAAAGAACAATGAACTCTGCGAAATCTCAATCCTTCCCAAAAGCCACCAGCTTCGACGCGGCACTTGTGCACTCTAAGATTATGGGCCCCAATCCCCTCAAACTCTGCGAAGAGCTCCTTTGCGGTGCGAATATCCCCCGCGGCGCCCGTGTCTGCGACCTTGGGTCGGGCACCGGCATTACCAGCGCCCTGCTTGCCCGCGAATACGGATTTGACACTTATGCTGTCGACCTGTGGAGCGATCCCGTCGAAAACCGCGCGTTCTTCGATTCGCTCGGTATTCCCCGCAACACGATTCACCCTGTTAAGGCGGACGCCTCACAGGGGCTCCCGTTTGAGCACGACTATTTTGATGCGGTCGTGAGCATCGACTCGTACAACTACTACGGCCGCGACCCGCACTATCTGGGCGAGCGCCTACTCCCCTACGTAAAGCAAGGCGGGATGCTCTACTTAAGCATCCCTGGCATGGCCTGCGACTGCCACGATAATCTGCCCGAATGCCTGCTCAAATCCTGGGCACCCGAGCAGCTCGACTACATGCACGACATGGCCTGGTGGCGCGCCATGATCGAGCCGACCCCCGGCGTCGAGATTGTCTCGATGCAACCTATGCTCTGCACGGACGAAGCGTGGGAAGACTGGCTCGCCTGCGACAACGAGTACGCAGCAGGCGACCGCGCTGCCGTTGAATCCGGCGCGCTCGAATACCTCAACACCATCGCCATTGTGCTGAGGAAGCTCTAAACAATAGCCG
>RKAY01000123.1 GCA_014846205.1 Collinsella aerofaciens
ATCTCCTCGCGCGCCTGAGCCTCCTCGGGCAATATGTCCCGGAATCCCCACGGTGTGGCCGTCATCTGGTGAGCCTCCTCATGCTGTGTTTCATATAGAGCAGAAGACCGGCATAGCTCCGCCGGTCTTCTGGGTACTTTAGCATACTAGAGTGTTTGCGGGGAAAATCCATCGCAGCCGCTCACGCCGTATTCATTTGGAAACATAGGGCAGATCGCCGCAACCCAAACCCGCCTAGGCGCCAATCGCACGACGATACTCTGCCATTACTTGCGCATCGGCAGCTGCGGGGTCGGCGAAATAGCGCCCGTCATAGGTCTCGGCCGAAACAACTCCGCGATAGCCGCGCGCCACCAGCCTATCCAGGTCGGCGCGCATATCGCGGTCGCCGTCACCCCAGGCAAGATGCGTCGTGCCATCTGCCGCAACATCGACAAAATGCACGTGGGCGACATCATCGCCAAGCAGATCGAAATAATCGTCGATGGTATCCCCTGCCACCGCCATAGCGCCCAAATCCAGACACGCCTTAAGTGCCGGATGATCAACTGCCTCGATCATGCGCTTCGTGTCGGCCGCCGAGTTCACGATCATCGACTCAACCGGCTGTAGGGCCTCGAGCACCAGTCGCACGCCGCGCTCTCCCGCATGCTCGGCAATCGCACGCAGCATCGAGGCGCTGCGACCCCACGCGTCCTCGATCGGCTCGTTCAAAAATGCCCAGCCGCTCGAGACCATGACCTGCTCGGCTCCAAGTTCCGCCGCGATATCCACAACGTTCTTAAAGTACGCGAGCGTGCGGGCACGCGCCTCATTCCCACGCGCCGCGATATTCCACGGCTTGGGGTTGTTCTGTTCGGGACAAAGCCCCACAATCCGAACCCCATACCGCTGCGACAGCTCCCGCACCTGCTCGAGCGAATCGTATCCATGGCAATCGACATACAGATGCATCGCCCCGGTCCAAAGCTCGCAACACGTGTAGCCCGAGGCCGCTGCCGAAGAAAAGAATTCCTCAAGGTCAAAATAACGATGGCTGATATTCATGACGGCAAGCTGCGGATACTCCATCTTGTCCACCTTTCGGCAAAAGGGCGCCGCAGCACAGTGTGCGCGACGCCCCCTCTTACATTATTCTCATTATGACGGATGCCCTACTGAACACCAAGCACTCCAAAGAACGCGCCGGCGATACTCACGAGCAGGATCACGAGCATGATGACCAGCGGATTCATCTTCTTCTTGAGCATGAGATAGACGATTCCAAACAGCCCCATCGTGACAAAGCCCGGGAAGATTCCGTTGAGCAGCTCGGCCAGCGTCTGAGCACCATCGCCCGCACCGACCATGAGCGGAATGTCCACGGTGACCATCTCCATGGTCATAGCGCCGATCACCATGGCGCCCATGATAGAGGCCATCTTGACGATCGTGTCCATAATGCCCGATTCCTGGACCTTGCTGATCATGTCCGAGCCAAAGCGATACCCCACAAACGTCAGCAGGTAACGGATGATGTAGTGAGGGACATTGAACACGAGCAGGAACAAAATCGGGCCAAGAATAGAGCCCTGTAGCGCCAGCGACGTGCCGACACCCGTTGCCAAAATTCGCAGCGTGCCCCAGTAGAAGGCATCGCCCACGCCGGACAGCGGCCCCATCAAAGCAAGCTTGACATTAGAGATCGCGCTCGTGTCAAAGCTATCGTCAGTAGCGTTGACCTCCTCCATTGCAGCGGCGATGGACATGGGGAGCGTCGAGATGTACGGCGTGACGTTATAGAGCTCCATATGGCGCTTGAGGGCGGCCTTAAAGTCCGCATCCTGCGGATACAGCTTGCGAAGGATCGGCATAAGGGCCCACATAAAGCCGATATGGCCCATACGCTCGTAGTTCCAGGAATGCTCATAGGGAATCGAGCGCCAGAACAGCTTCTTAAGGTCTGCGCGGGAAATCAGCCCGTCATAAGAAGACTCAAACTTAAAACTCATCGAACCCACTCCCAATCGCAGGATCCTCGGTTGCCACTGCGGGCTGCTCCGTCTTTTTCTTGTCACCCAAAACCGTCATCGCGACGACGATGATCGCGGCAAAGATCGCCACGCCCGTCGTGCTAATGCCAAAGTAGGCGACGAGAAAGAAGCCAGCGAAGAAGAACGGCGCCACAGTCTTGTTCATAATCATCTGAGCCAGCATTGCAAAACCGAGTGCGGGCAAGAAGGCGGCGGCGACATCCATACCGGTCTGAACGAAATCGGGGATGATGTTGAGCAGGCTGGCAACAGCATCGGCGCCAAAGAAGAATGCCAGGGGAATAATCAGCAGGCCGCACCAGCTCTGCGCGTAGCCGGCGATGAGCATGTTGCGCGTGATGGCCTTGGTGTCTCCGTCCTCGACGTTTTTGTCGATACGGTGCACCAGCAGCAGCATCACCGGCTGGCCCAAGGCGGTATCGAGCGCCAGGACGATCGTTGCGATGGGAATACCCAGGGTCAGGGCCGCCGAAGCGTCCGCGCCGGCCTGCATGGCAAGCGACACACCCAGAATGGTTCCGGAAATCGTATCGGGCGGGTTATACGCACCGACCGAGATGGCGCCGACCATGGCAAGCTCCATCGTGGCGCCCATGATCGTGCCGGTCACCATGTCGCCCATGACAAGGCCAACCAGAGGTCCGAGCACGATCGGGCGCTGGAGGTAGCTCGTGCCCGTCAGCCACTCGGAATAGCCCAAAAGGGCAATCAGGAAAATCAGGATTGTCTTGATAACCATGACAGCCCCTAACCGATGACCTTCGCGGCGTCAGTCTTCGCATCTGCCGGAATCATCTGAATGAACAGTTCATAGCCCTCGCCGAGCAGCTCTTTGACGTATGCCTCGTTTTCGGGCGTAAGGAACACGCTCGTCGAGACCTGGCGGGCATTCTCGCTAAAGGCAACATTGCCGAGGTTGATCTTCTTGACTCCCATCGCCTTGGCGACGGCACCGGCCTGCTGGATCGTCTCGCAGACCACGAAGAGCTTGTACTTATCAGTCACTCCGCTCTGGAGCGCCTTGACGGCGTCCTCGGTGTTTTTGACGACGACCTTGCAGCCCTCAGGCTTTGCAAGGGACAGGGCCTGTAGACGAAGCTTGTCATTGAGGACCGTGTCGCTCACCAACAGGATGCAATCGGCACCCAGAGCCGAGGTCCAGCTAACGGCAACCTGGCCGTGAAGCAGTCGATAATCTACACGAATCATCTGAATCATGATGTGCTCCCTAGTGGTTAAAACTCATCGAGCTCGGCCTGCCCCAGCAGGTCGTTGACGTACTTGACCTTGGTGTCGTCCGCCTCGACGATCTGGCGAATGGCCTCATCGATCGGGGTGGATTCGGGCACGAACAGCAGCTGAATAAGGAGCGGCAGGTTCATATTGGTCACCAGATGCGTGTTGGGACGCGTCTGGACGATCTTGGTGAACTCGTTGTTGACACTGCCGCCAAAGAGGTCGGTGCAAACGACGACCTCATCGTCCGCGGCAAAGCCGTCCAGAATCGCTGCGGCCTCCTTGGTCAGGTCCTCGTTTCCGTCGACATACATAGAGAGCGCATGGACGTTTTCGCGCTCGCCGGAAAGCAGGCCGATGCTCTCGACGATTCCAGACGCAAAATGAGCATGGGACGCCACGATAAACTGCCTCATTCGATTCCCCTTCCTAGCGAATTTCGGCATAAAAATGCCCGGACGCATGCGCCCGGGCAGGGTGCTTCTAAAATGAGTGGTCAACTATTAGTAGTCGAACTGGTGATAGTAACGACGGTAGTTGAGGTTGTGCTTGGTGACCGTCTCGTAGTAAGCGGCAAGGCGATCGGTGATCAGCGAGGAGAGGATCCACGGAGACACGATGACGCGGAACTCGTCGTCAAGGCCGGGGATCGCGAACTCGGCGGTGTCGATGATGTTGATGTCGGTGTCGCCGGTCACGCCGCGGGTCAGGAACGCGCGGACGCGCTCGTCGAGCTTGCGGTTCTCGTCCTCGCCCATGAACAGGAACACGGGGACGCCGGGCTCCACGAGCTCGAGGGTGCCGTGGAAGAAGTCGGCCGAGGTGATGTAGCGGGTGCGCTTCCACTGCATCTCCTCCAGGATGCACATCGAGAACAGGATCGTCTCGCCCCACAGGGCGCCCGAGCCGATGAACATGGTGTAGGGGGCCAGGGCGTACTTCTTGGCGAGCTCCTCGGCGCGCGGCTCGAAGCGCTTGCGGATATCGAGCATGTCCTTCCAGATGTCCTTGGTCTGCTCGATGAACAGGTCGAACTTGGGGAAGCAGCCGCGGCGGTTGAGCAGGCGCAGGCCGAAGCAGTCGGCGAGGTAGTAGCCCTTCTCGCAGCCGCCCGAACCATGGTCAGAAGCCATGGCGACGCAGTTCTCGGCACCCACAGCCTGGCCGATGGGGCCCTCGGGCTTGGTCATGGCGTAGACGCGCACGCCCATGTCCTTCATCTTCTTGACGGCCTCGAGGACCTCGGGGGTGGTGCCGGACTCGGAGGCGGTGAGCACGACGGACTTCTCGGTCATGCGCTTGTGGCCCATGGCGTTCCACTCGGCGGCGTGGATCAGGTAGACCTCGAGGTCGCGGTCGCCGAACTTGTTCATGAGGTACTCGAGCTGCATGAGCTCGTCCCAGGTGCCGCCGACGCCCATCAGGAACACGGCGTCGTAGCCCTCGTCGGCGACCTTGTCGGCGAGGGCGGTCATCTTCTTGCCGG
>RKAY01000045.1 GCA_014846205.1 Collinsella aerofaciens
GCTATTGTGGGCGCCGCCGGTCTCGAGGCGAGCCATGCGGCCTTGACCTCGAATAAGCGCCTTGCCCTTGCCAACAAGGAGTCCCTCGTCGTCGGTGGCGACTTGCTTATGCCGTTGGCGCAACGGGGCCAGCTTATTCCAGTCGACTCTGAGCACTCCGCCATTTATCAGTGCTATCTGGGGGAGAACCCGCGCGAGGCTCATTGTATTTGGCTCACCTGCTCGGGCGGTCCGTTCTTTGGCCGCACGCGCGACGAGCTCAATCGCGTGACGCGTGCCGATGCCCTCGCACATCCCACGTGGTCCATGGGCGCTAAGATCACGATCGACTCCGCTACCCTCATGAACAAGGGCCTGGAGCGTATTGAGGCGATGCACCTGTTCGGTTGCGACCTCGACTTTATCAACGTGGTCGTGCAGCGCCAGTCCAAGATTCACTCGATGGTCGAGTATGCCGACGGCTCCGTGATGGCGCACCTTGGCGCCTCCGATATGCGCATTCCCATTCAGTTTGCCTTCTCGTATCCTGAGCGTTGGGATACGCCGGCTCCTCGTCTCGATTTCCGTGAGCTGGGGCAGCTCACCTTTGATGCCGCCGATATGGACACGTTTCGCTGCCTGGCGCTGGCCGAGCGTGCCGGCAAGACGGGTGGCACCATGCCGTGCGTGCTTAATGCGGCCAACGAGGTCGCGGTCGATGCGTTCCTACACGACGGCTGCAGCTTTACCGATATCGACCGCGTTGTGGAATCCTGCATGGATGCGCATGACACGCAGACGGTTACCTCGTTTGAGCAGCTTCGCGACATAGATGCTTGGGCGCGCGAAAAGGCCGCACTGGTGCTCGCCGCAACCCATTTCTAACCATAAGGATTGCTTTTTCGATTTATGGATACTGTTCTGAGCGTTCTTTCTTCGGTCTTCTGGGGCCTTCTGATGCTTTCCGTCCTCGTGTTTTTGCACGAGGGCGGCCACTTTTTGGCCGCACGTGCCTGCGGCGTCCGTGTGACCGAGTTCTTTTTGGGTCTGCCGTGCCGTTTTGACATCCATCACACGTCGCGTCGCATCGGAACCAAGTTTGGCGTGACGCCGCTGCTACTGGGCGGCTATGCTGCCATTTGCGGCATGGACCCCACGGACGTCTCGTGTGCCGATCGCGTGCTCGCGGCTATTTATCGTCACGGTCGTGTGTCCGTGGCCGACCTTGCCGCCGAGCTCGAGCTGCCCGAGGAGGACGTGCTCGAGGCCTGTACCTTGTTGCTGGGGTGGGGCTCCATTGCTCCCTGGTACGAGGAGGGGGAGAAGCCCTCGCCGAGCTATTACCCCACCAAGTATCAGACGCTGCCGCGCGATGAGGCGGGCTACACCACCTTTGACGGGCATCTGTTTGATCGCGAGCATGCGACCGCCGAGGGCGACGTATGGGAGTTGCCGTGCGATAAGGCTGAGTTCCTTGCGCAAGAGCGCTCACACACCTATCTTGGCCAGGGCTTTCTCAAGCGAGCCTTTATGTTGCTCGCGGGCATTGTCGTTAATATCCTGACGGGTTTTTTGCTCCTTATGAGCATCTATTCCATAGCAGGCGTCACTGTGCCGGTGGATACCAACGTGATCGGTCAAGTTGACGATGGTTCGATTGCCGCCGCGGCGGGAATCGAGGGCGGCGATGCGATCATTTCGGTTGACGGAGTATCGTGCTCTACCTGGATGGACGTATACGATGCCATCGGCAAAGCTGCCGGTAAGGACGATATCGCCATTGAGTACGAGCGCGACGGCAAGCAGCATACGACCACGGTTACGCTCAAAGAGGACGAACGTCTAGGCGTGTATGCTTCTACGCAGGTGGTCCGTTTAGACCCCATCACGTCGGCTCGCCTGTCGTTCTCCTATGTCGTGCAGACAGCGGAGGGCGTGATGCGCCTGCTCCAGCCGCAGCATACGATGGAGATTCTTGATCAGTCCTCTTCGATCGTGGGTATTAGCGTTATGTCCTCACAGGCTGCTGCTGCCGGCCCTGCCACGTTCCTTTCGTTTGCCGCCCTCATTTCGTTCTCGCTTGGCTTTATGAACCTGCTGCCCATCCCGCCACTCGATGGCGGCAAGCTGATTATCGAGATCATTCAGAAGATTGCGGGCCGCGAGCTGCCGCTCAAGGTCCAGACGATTGTGAGCTATGTGGGCATCGCGCTCTTTGCGCTGCTGTTTGTCTATATGCTTCGTTCCGACATCCTTCGATTTATTCTGTAGGGGAGTGTTTGGATTGTCTTTATCTCATCCTTTGCCGCGCGAGCTGACGCGCCCCGTATATGTGGGCGGCGTGCAGATCGGTGGCGGCGCGCCGGTGGTGGTCCAATCCATGACCTGCACCGATACCGCCGACGCCCAGGCAACGCTTGCGCAAGTGTGCACGTTGGCGCAGGCTGGCTGCGATATCGTGCGCGTGAGCGTGCCCACCGAGGCCGCGCTTGAGGGTTTCCGCACCATCTGTGCCGAGTCTCCGGTGCCGATTGTCGCCGATATCCACTTTAACCATAAGCTCGCCATTGGTGCCGTTGAGGCCGGTGCTGCCAAGCTCCGCATTAATCCCGGCAACATCGGCGATTGGGCCAAGGTCGATGCCGTGATTGATGCTGCGGGCGCTGCCGGGTGTGCTATTCGCATTGGCGTGAACGCCGGTTCGCTCGAGCAGGATATTGCCGAGCGCGACGATCTTACGCAGCCCGAAAAGCTTGTGATGTCGAGCGAGCGTTTCGTCAAGCACTTTGAGGACCGCGGTTTCACCAACATCGTGCTTTCCGCCAAGGCCCATAGCGTGGCCACAACGCTTGATACCTATCGCGCACTGTCGCGCGAGATACCGCATGTTCCGCTCCACCTGGGCGTGACGGAGGCGGGAACCAAGCTGCAAGGCACCATTAAGAGCTCTGTGGGCCTGGGTATTCTGCTTTCCGAGGGTATCGGTGACACCATGCGCGTCTCGCTCACGGCCGATCCGGTCGAGGAGCCGCCGGTCGCCTGGGGCATCCTGCAGTCCCTTGGTCTGCGTCGTCGTGGTCCCGAGATCGTCTCGTGTCCCACGTGCGCGCGCTGTCAGGTTAACCTCATTCCCATCGCCGAGGAGGTTACCGAGCGGCTCAAGAACTACTCCGCGCCGCTTTCGATCGCCGTGATGGGATGTGCGGTCAATGGTCCCGGCGAGGCTTCCGACGCCGACCTGGGAGTTGCCTGCGGACGAGGTCAGGCCCTGCTCTTTTCGCACGGCCAGATCATTGGTAAAGTAGCTGAGGACCAAATTGTCGACGCGCTCATGGCCGAGGTCGACAAACTTATTGAGGAGAAATAAATGACCCGAGCAATGTATATGTCTAAGCTCTATGCGCCGACGCTCAAAGAGGATCCGGCGGACGCCGAGCTTGCGAGCCACCGTTTGCTGCTTCGTGCCGGTATGATTCGCAAGGAGGCCGCCGGCCTGTATTCCTATTTGCCGCTCGCATGGCGCTCGATCCGCAAGATCGAGAACATCGTGCGCGACGAGATGGATGCCGCCGGTGCTCAGGAGCTTATGATGCCCATTATGGTCGATGCCGAGCTGTGGCGTGAGTCCGGCCGCATCGATGCCTATGGCAAGGAGCTCGTGCGCTTCGATGACCGTCACGGCCGTGAGTTCGTGCTGGGCCCCACCCATGAGGAGACTGTCACCGCCCTGGTGCGCAATGAGCTACGCTCCTATAAGCAGCTGCCCGTCAACCTCTACCACATCCAGGATAAGTTCCGCGACGAGTTCCGACCCCGCTTTGGTCTGATGCGCGGTCGCGAGTTCATCATGAAGGACGCCTACAGCTTCTCCGCTACGCAGGAGAGCCTGCAGGAGGAGTACGATAAGATGAAGCAGGCCTACGCTAACATCTGCGAGCGCTGCTACATCAAGGCCCTGCCCGTCGTTGCCGATTCCGGCGAGATTGGTGGCGATACCTCCGTCGAGTACATGGCTTTGGCCGACGCTGGCGAGGCTTCGCTGGTTTACTGCGACGATTGCGGCTTTGCTGCCGATGACGAGGCGGCAAGCACCAAGGTCGTCGTGACTGAGGGCCCCGGTGACGGTACGCTCACCAAGGTTGAGACTCCGGGCATGGGCTCCATCGAGGCTGTTGCTAAGTTCTTTGGGTTCCCCGAGAACGGCACGCGCAAGTCCCTGGCTCTCATCGATGCCGAGGGTAAGCCGGTTGTGGCCATCGTTCCGGGCGATCATGAGCTCAACGACTGCAAGGCCGAGCACGTCTTTGGCAAGGGCTATCGCATGATGACCGACGAGGAGCTCCAGACCTACGGGCTGCATAAGGGCTTTATCGGACCGGTTAACCTGCCCGAGGGCATCCGTCTGGTCTGCGACGAGAGCCTGCGCGAGTCCAAGCAGTGGGCTTGCGGTGCCAACGAGGTCGATTATCACTTTACCGGCGCCTGCCCCGAGCGCGACTTTACCGTCGATGAGTGGGCTGACCTGGTCACCGTCGTTGCCGGCGACCCTTGCCCGCACTGCGGCAAGCC
>RKAY01000033.1 GCA_014846205.1 Collinsella aerofaciens
ATGCCCTTTTGCGGCTCCAGCACGCAGCGCAGCTCGCGCTCGGTCAGTCGCACGTAGGCATCGAGCCGCTCGTCCTCGAGCGAATCAATTCGCAGCACCTCAACGGCATCAGTCATAGCAGCCAGCCCGCACCTTTCTGTACAGCACATCTATACCAAACGAGGCGACGCTAAGCGCCGCCCCATGCAATCAATCAACCCGATGATACCGTTCGCGCCAGACGATTTACACCTCAACGCGACGATACGTCACGAACTCATAATCGACACCCTCGTCGCCCTCGCCCGAGGCAATCGTGGCAATACCGCCACGCCGCGCAATCTCCCACGCGGGATCAGCGTCCAAGTCGGGAAAGTACGTGTCCACGGCATGGGTGCAATGGTTGTGCGTTACCTCGGCCTCGGCGCAATACGGCAAAAACTGTCGATACACCTCGCCGCCGCCGATCACCCACGCAACGAGATCATCGGCTACCGCGGCGAGCGCTTCGTCAACGCTATGCACCACGTCGACGCCCTCGGCAGCAAAGCTCTCGTCGCGTGTAAGCACGATATTGCGGCGGTTCTTGAGCGGCCGTGCGCCAGGAAAACTCAGAAGTGTCTTGCGACCCATAATGACCGGACACCCCTTGGTACACGACACAAAATGGCGCATATCGGCGCGATTGGACACGACCATGTCGCCCTCGCACCCAATGCCCCAGTCATCGCACACGGCGACAATGGCAGAAAGCTTACACGTCATGCGCGTCACCTATACCGCAATAGGAATGTTCTTGACCTGCGGACCGTGCTCATAGCCCTCCACGATCAGATCATCGGTCGTAAACGCGTAGAAATCATGCACATCGGGGTTAAGCGTTACCGCAGGCGCCGCAAACTGCGGACGCTCGATAAGCTCGCGGACGATATCGACATGACGGTCGTAGATATGAGCGTCGGCGATCACATGCAGCAGCTCGCCGGGAATCATATCGACAGACTGCGCGACCATCATCAGCAAAATGGCGTACTGGCACACGTTCCAGTTGTTCGCGGCCAAAATGTCCTGGCTGCGCTGGTTGAGAATCATATTGAGCGTCGGTTTGTCATCCTGAGGGCGCTGCGTCACGTTATACGTCACGCCGTAGGCGCACGGATACAGGTGCATCTCGGACAGGTCGCTAAACACATAGGTGTTCGTCATAATGCGGCGGCTGTACGGCGTGTGCTTAAGGTCGTACAGCACGCGGTCCATCTGGTCAAAGTCGCCCTCAGCATAATGGCTCTTCTGCCCAATCTGATACCCGTAGGCCTTGCCGATGGAGCCGGTCTCGTCGGCCCACTCATCCCAAATATGGCTGTTGAGGTCATGCACGTTATTGGACTTCTTTTGATAGATCCACAGGATCTCGTCCATGGCAGACTTAAGTGCCGTGCGACGCAGGGTGAGCGCGGGGAACTCCTCACGCAGATCGTAGCGTGCCGTAACGCCAAAGTTTTTAATGGTATAGGCAGGGGTGCCGTCCTCCCACACCGGGCGGACCTTTTGGCCCTCGGTGGTGGTGCCATGGTCCAAAATATCGCGGCACATGGCTACAAACTGTTGATCAGCCTTGCTCATTGACCCTCCTGTCAGTCGCCTATAAGCGAGATTCATTGTAGCCCAGGCGCACGCGGCCCCACAGCCCAAACATAAGCCCTCATTTTCTGACATATGCCAGTAATTCCTTACGCAAATCCGCACGTTCGCTATTCTATTGTTGACATATGTCAGATAAGGAGTGCGTATGGCAGGAAGACGCGAAAAATTGCGCCGTGTTGGGATTAACCCCGAATACCGCGGCTTTACCCCCGATGGTCTTGCCAGCGGCGATGCCATCAACATGACGGTCGACGAGCTCGAGGTCCTGCGCCTCTGCGACCTGGGAGGCCTCAATCAGGAGGAAGTCGCCCAGCACATGGGCATCGCCCGCACCACGGTGGCGGCCATCTGCAGCCGCGCGCATCGCAAGGTGGCAAACGCGCTGGTCAATGGACGGGCGATCGTCATCGAGGGCGGCAACATCGCGTACTCCCCCATCACCACGACAACGGCCGCATGGCCAGCAAAGGAGGTCGACACCATGAGGGTGGCAACGACGTACGACAACGGCAATATCTTTATGCACTTTGGCCGCAGCGAGCAGTTCAAGATCTATGACATCCAGGACGGCAAGGTGCTCAACGAGCAGGTCGTAGGCACCGGCGGCACCGGTCACGGCGCCCTGGCGGGCCTGCTCGCCAACGGCAGCGTCGACACACTCATCTGCGGCGGCATCGGCGGCGGCGCTATCAACGCACTCACCCAGGCCGGCATCACGGTCTATGCGGGCGCCCAGGGCAGCTGCGATGCCTGCGTCGAGGCCCTCATTGCCGGCACGCTCGCGCAGACCGGCGAGGCCACCTGCGACTGCCACGGTCACGACCACGAGCACACCCACGAGCATGGCGAATCCTGCGGTTGCCATGGCCATCACGACCACGAAGGCCACGAGGGCTGCGGCTGCCACTAACTGGCAAGCGCCTCGGTGCCGACACGCTCCACGCACACAACAAACCACGCAACAACGGCGAAGGCCGCCTGGAACACCATCCAGGCGGCCTTCGCCGTACACGACTCAACTAGTCGTTACTTCTTATTGCGCATCTGCGCTTCCATCTGGCGCAGCAGGTCCATATCGGACTTGGGGCCGCCCGTTCCTAGGCCACCCATACCGCCCAGACCCATGGCATCCAGACCGGGAATATTGGGCATGCGCATCTTTTTGCCCTTCTTGCCCTTTTTGCCCTTCTTGCCGCCGGCCTGCGCCTGATTGGCCATCGTGCGCATGCGGCCCATCATCTTATTCATCTCGCCCCACTGCTTCATAAGGCTGTTGACCTCGGTGGGGGTCACACCGGCGCCCTTGGCGATGCGGGCGCGACGCTGACCGTTGATGATGGAGGGACGCAGACGCTCCTCCGTGGTCATCGACATGATGATGGCCTCGTTCTTGTCGAAGATGCCCTCGTCCAGGTTGCCGCCCATCTGGTTGAGCGCACGCTGGCCGCCGGGGAGCATGCCCAAGATGCCCTTCATGCCGCCCATCTTCTTGACAGCCTTCATCTGCTCGAGCATGTCGTTCATGGTGAAGCCCTCACGCAGCATGCGCTCGGCAGCCTCGAGCTGCTTGGCGTCAGCCGCCTCCTGGGCCTTCTCGATGATACCGACGACGTCGCCCATGCCCAAGATGCGCTTGGCCATGCGATCCGGGTAAAAAGGCTCAAGCGAATCGGGCTTCTCGCCCATGCTCACGAACTTGATGGGCTTACCGGTCACCTGGCGCACCGAAAGCGCGCCGCCGCCACGAGCGTCACCGTCGAGCTTGGAGATGATCACGCCGTCAAAGTCGGTGCGCTCGGCAAACGTCGAGACGACATTGACGATATCCTGGCCGGTCATGGCATCGACGACCATCAGCACCTGATCGGGCTTGACGGCTTTCTTGATGTCCACGGCCTCCTGCTTCATCTGCTCGTCGATCTGCAGACGACCGGCGGTATCGACGATGACCACGTCGCGCAGGTGGTCGACGGCCTCCTGGATGGCGCCCTTGGCAATGTCGACCGGGTGCGCGCCGTCGCCGCGGAAGACCGGCACGCCGATCTCGCCGCCAAGCGTGGCCAGCTGGTCGGCAGCGGCGGGGCGGTAGACGTCGCACGCGGCGAGCAGCGGCGAGCGACCCTGCTTCTTGAGCAGGTAGGCCAGCTTTACGGCTGCCGTGGTCTTACCGGAGCCCTGCAGGCCCACGAGCATGATGACGTTGGGGATACGGTTGCTAAAGACGAGCTTGCTCTCGGTGGAACCGAGCATCTCGGTGAGCTCGTCGAGCACGATCTTGACGACGTTTTGCGCCGGCGACAGTGACTCCATGACCTCGGCGGTCATGCAGCGCTCCTTGGTCTTGGCGACAAACTCCTTAACGACCTTGAAGTTGACGTCGGCCTCGAGCAGCGCCATGCGGATGTCGCGCATGGCCGAGGTGATATCGGCCTCGGTCAGCTTACCCTTGCCGCGCAGGCGGTCAAATGTGTCGTTGAGGCGATCGCTCAGAGAATCAAACACTAGTCACTCCTTAGTTGGACTCGCCCACCAGGGCGCGGCAGAAATCTTTGGCATTAAACTCCTGCAGGTCATCGACCTGCTCTCCCACACCGATGCGCAGGATGGGAAGCTTGAGCTTCTCGGCCACGGCCATGGCGATACCGCCCTTTGCCGTGCCGTCGAGCTTGGTCATGATAATACCGTCCAGGCCCAGCGCCTCGTTAAACTCGAGCGCCTGGTTCAGACCGTTTTGGCCTGTCGCGGCATCGATGACGAGGACGACCGAGACGGGCATGGGGCCGGCGGACATATTGGCGGCGCGCTTACGCGTCACGTTGACCACCTTGGCAAGCTCGCGCATGAGCTCGGGGCTCGTGTGC
>RKAY01000020.1 GCA_014846205.1 Collinsella aerofaciens
CCGAGTATTGAATGAGGCTCCAACGCAAGTTGGGGCCTTTTTTCATATAGGCACACAAGGTCAAAGGCGGCACCATGATCCTCCTGGTCGACAAGATCGAAAAAAGCTTCGGCGCGCGCGTCCTCTTTAGCGGCGCATCCTTCCAGATCAACCCCGGCGAGCGCTTTGCGCTCGTGGGACCCAACGGCGCCGGCAAAACCACCATGCTCAAGATCATCATGGGCATCGACAGCCCAGACGCCGGTCAGGTCCAGTACGCAAAGGACTGCCAGGTAGGCTACCTAGAGCAGGAAACTAATCTGGAGCAAAAGGACACCACCATCCTTGCCGAGGTCATGGCCGCCGCCAAGGAAATCCGCCGCATGGGCGAGCGTGCCAACGAGCTGCAGGCCCAAATCACCGAGCTCTCCGAGCAGTGCAAGGACGTCGACGCCCTTCTCAACGAGTACGGCCAGGTCCAGGACCGCTTTGAGCATCTGGGGGGCTACGAACTTGAGAGCAACGCCCGTAAGATCCTGTCCGGCCTGGGCTTTAAGGTCACCGACTTTGAGCGCCCGTGCTCCGAGTTCTCCGGCGGCTGGCAAATGCGTATCGCGCTGGCAAAGCTCTTCCTGCGCCATCCCGACCTGCTGCTGCTGGACGAGCCCACCAACCACCTGGACCTCGAGAGCGTTCAGTGGTTGCGCGGCTTTATCGCCAACTACGACGGCGCCGTCCTCATCGTCAGCCACGACCGCGCCTTCATGGACGCCTGCGTCGACCACGTCGCCGCGCTCGAGAACCGCCGCGTGACCACCTACACCGGCAACTACAGCAGCTACCTTAAGCAGCGCGAGGACAACCTGGAGCAAATGCGCGCCAAGCGCGCTGCCCAGGAGCGCGACATCGCCCACATGCAGGTCTTCGTCGACAAGTTCCGCTACAAGCCTACCAAGGCCGCCCAGGCCCAGGAGCGCATCCGCAAGATCGAGCAGATTAAAAAGGAGCTCGTCATCCTGCCCGAGGGCCACAAGCACATCGACTTTAAGTTCCCCGACCCGCCGCGCTCCGGCGACATGGTCGTGGGCCTGGAGGGTGTCTCCAAGTCCTACGGCGACAAGCACATCTACAGCGACATCGACCTCAAACTCTACCGCGGCGAGCACGTGGCGCTCGTCGGCCCCAACGGCGCCGGCAAGTCCACCCTCATGAAGATCCTCGCCGGCCTGGAGTCGCCCACTACCGGCACGCGCGACCTGGGCACCAACGTGGGCGTGGCCTATTACGCCCAGCACGCGCTCGAGGGCATGACCGAGTCCAACACTGTCCTGCAAGAGATCGACACCGTCACGCCCAAGTGGACCGTGCCGCAGCAGCGCAGCCTGCTGGGCGCCTTCCTGTTTAGCGACAATGACGCAATCGAAAAGCAGGTTCGCGTCCTCTCCGGCGGCGAAAAAGCGCGTCTGGCCCTGGCCAAGATGCTCGTGGCCCCCGAGGCGCTCCTGTGCCTGGACGAGCCCACCAACCACTTGGACATCGACTCGGTGGATATGCTCGAAAACGCCCTGCAAAACTTCCCCGGCACCATCGTGCTGATCAGCCACGACGAGCACCTGGTGCGCGCCGTGGCCAACCGCGTCATCGACATCCGCGACGGCAAGGTCACGGTCTATGACGGCGACTACGATTACTACCTCTACAAGCGCGAGGACCTCGCAGCCCGCGCCGCCGCCGAGGCTGCAGGGGAGAGTGCGCCTTCGGCGGCCAAGTCCACCAATGCCGGCGCTGCCCAGTCCAACGTCGCCGCCCCCAAGCCGGCCGAGGGCAAAAAAACCAAGGAGCAAAAGCGCGCCGAGGCCCAGGCCCGTGCCGCGCTCAACAAAAAGCTCAAGGGCGTGCGCAACCAGCTTAAGAAGATCGAGGCGGAGCTCGACAAAAAGCGTGCCCGCTATGACGAGCTTATGGAATTGATGGCAAGCGAAGAGCTTTATGCCGATCAGGATAAGTTCAACGCCGCGCTGGGGGAATATAACGGGCTTAAGCAAGAGCTGCCCAAGCTCGAGGACGAATGGCTTGAGCTTTCCACCCAGATCGAAGAGGAGACCGCGCGTGAACTCTCGTAAGGCCGCTGCCGTGGCGATGAGCATCATCGCCATCGCGTGCCGCATCTGCGGCATCTTTATGAGCGCGATGACCGTGCTGCTGTGCTTTAGCGGCCTGACCGCCAAGCTGCAGATTGTGGGCTTTGTCGTTGAGCTTTCGCGCGCGCTGCCGAGTGCCATCGCCGGCTACGGCGTCATCACCTCACCCTTTGGCGGCGTGTTCCGCCTGGATTACGCCATCGTGGCCGTCATCCTGTTTGTGGCCGACTACCTGCTCACGCGCGCCTCGCGCCGCGTCCGCTAGGGGAGTGCCATGTCCAGCAGCTACTTCATGAACTTGCTTGCCAGCGCTGTTGCCGTCATCGTGGGCATCGTGATCCACGAGAGCGCGCACGCCGCGGCGGCCTGGGCGCTCGGCGACAAGACGGCCCGTTCGCGCGGCCGCGTCTCGCTCAACCCGCTCAACCATATCGACCCGTTTGGCACCGCCCTCCTGCCGCTGCTCATGCTCGCCGCCGGCGGCCCGGTGTTCGCCTTCGCCAAGCCCGTACCCGTCTACCTCAACAACCTCAAGCACCCCAAGCGCGACGAGGTCTTGGTGAGCGCGGCCGGCCCCGCATCGAATATCGCGCTCGCATGCCTGGCCGCAGCCCTCATGCACGCGGCATACGGCAACCTCTACGCCAGCATGTCCTTTGCCGTGGCGTCCCAGATCATGAACTTCGGCGCCACCTTTATCGTGGTCAACCTGTCGCTCGCGTTCTTTAACCTCATCCCGATTCCGCCGCTCGACGGCTCGTCGATCATCGTGCCGTTCCTCAAAGGTAAGGCGCTCTCCAACTACTACCAGCTGCAGCGATACGCCATGCCCATACTCATCATCGTGCTGTATCTGCTGCCCATGTGGACCGGCATCGATGTGATCGGCCGCTATTTCGACGTTACCGTGTATCCGCTGGCCGAGTGGCTGCTCAACTTCGCAATCGCCGGCATCTAAGGTAAACTTACAGGTCGGCCGCGCAAAACGGTCACAACATGCACCCAAACCGCGCCGCGAAGGCGCCGTCAAAGGAGGTCGAAGATGTCGTATCGCGTGTCGACGCAGGTCTACAGCGGACCGTTCGACCTGCTACTGCAGCTGGTAACCCGCCAAAAAGTAGATATCGGCGCCATCTCCATTAGCGAGGTGGCCGAGCAATACCTAGCCGAGGCCGAGCGCATCGAGGCGCTGGACCTGGACGTGGCGAGCGACTTTTTGCTGGTCGCGGCAACCCTTTTGGACATCAAGGCCGCCTCGCTGGTGCCGCAGGAGGCCCCGCGCAAAGTCGATGACGATGAGATTGACGAAGACCTCGAGGAACTCAGCGCCCTCGACGGCGACGCCCTCCGCGAGGTCCTGATTCAGCGCCTGATCGCCTACAAGCAGTTTAAGGGCGCAGCGGCAGCCCTTGGCGCGCGCATGCAGGCCGAGAGCCGCATGCATCCGCGCGTGGCCGGCCCCGACCCCGAGTTTCTGGGCCTCATGCCCGACTATCTGGCCGGCATCACGCTGCGCGGCCTGGCCGTCATCTGTGCCGACCTGGACGGCAAGCGCCAGACCTTCCTGCTGGAGGCCGAGCACGTGGCACCGCATCGCGTGCCACTCGACCTGACCGTGGCCTCGGTCGATCGCTTTACCATGGCGCACCAAACCTGCACCTTCCGCGAGCTGCTAGACGGCGACGCCACCACCGAGCAGCTCGTCGTCACCTTCTTGGCTATGCTGGAGCTCGCCAAGCGTGGCTCGCTCACCCTGAGCCAGGACGAGATCTTTGGAACCATCCGCATCAACCGCGTCGAGGGCGCCGAGGCCTACGTACCCGGCGAGGGCCCCGAGCTCACCGAATAGGAGCGGCGACTATGTCAACCCTTTCCACGCTGGAGGCAAACAGCCTCAAAGGCGCCTTGGAGGCGCTCCTGCTGGTGTCGAGCGATCCGGTGAGCGCGCCCGCGCTGGCTGGTGCGCTGGATATCGCCCCCGGCGAGTGCGCATCGCT
>RKAY01000032.1 GCA_014846205.1 Collinsella aerofaciens
TGCTATCGAGGGGCGTGATACTCAAGGCGGTTCCTTTCTCTTACTGCGCTCTAGTATAGTCGCGGTGGTGTCCGGCCGTGTTTTTGGGCAGGTTGTTCAATAATTTCGGTGGCGCCATTCAGTAGCCGGCACTTGGGGACGTTCCTTATGTGCCGGCACTTTAGGAACGTCGCTAAGTGCCGGCATCCCGGGACACTCCTTGGTTGTTGCCTGTTCATGGGTGTCCCCAACGACTAGTCGTTTATGAACGTCCCCAATGACTAGGCCGCTTGCGTGCGATTTTTGACCGTTGGGCGGGCGCTTCGCCGTTGCCGCAAAAACGTTTTTGCATATCGGGTACAACGGGCTTTACGTGAGTAAAGCGCGCGTCGCGTTCATGTGTCGCGTTTTTAAAGGAGGCCCCATGCCTGGTGTTACCCCTGCAGAAGTTCTGTCCAACTTTGGTATTACGCTGGTCGAAGACCCCGCCGAGAACCAGCCCCGCCTGCTGGTTGACCTGCCGGCAGCAGAACTCGTCGAGCATGCCATCCGCCGCAACGAAGGCCGCATGGCCTCCAACGGCGCACTGGTGATCGAGACGGGGGAGCGTACCGGACGTTCGCCCAACGACCGCTTTATCGTTGACACCCCCGATGTTCACGACAAGATTGCCTGGGGCGCGGTCAATCGCCCGCTGTCCGTCGAGAGCTACGAGGCCATCAAGGCCGGCATAGTCGACTACCTCAACGAGCGTGATGTGTTCGTCACCCGCGGCATGGCCGGCGCCGACCGCAACCACACGCGCCGACTACTCGTTGCCTGCGAGCGTGCCAGCCAGGCACTCTTCATTAAGCAGATGCTCGCCCGCCCGCTCGCCCGCGAAATCGCGCGCACCGGCGAGCCGGACTTCTGCGTGCTCGCCGCGCCGGGCTACCAGTGCGATCCCGCCATCAAGGGCCTCAACTCCAGCGCCGCCGTGGTCATCAATTTCCAGGAGCGCGTTATTTTGGTCGCTGGCACCGGCTACTCCGGCGAGATTAAAAAGTCCATCTTCAGCGTCATGAATTACCTGCTGCCCGTCGAGGACGACGTGCTGCCCATGCATTGCTCGGCCAGCATGGATCCCGTCACGCACGAGACCGCGGTGTTCTTCGGCCTGTCGGGCACCGGCAAGACCACGCTTTCGGCCAACCCCACGCGCCTGCTGATCGGCGATGACGAGCACGGCTGGTCCGACATGGGCATCTTCAACATCGAGGGCGGCTGCTACGCCAAGTGCGAGGGCTTGGATGCGTTCCACGAGCCCGAGATCTTTAATGCCGTTCGCTTTGGCGCCATCTGCGAAAACGTGGTGCTCGACGAGAACCGCAAGCCCAACTACGACGACATCTCGATCACGCACAACACGCGCGTGGCATACCCTGTGGAGCACATTCCCAACGCGTGGACCAAGGGCATGGGCACCACCCCGAGCGTCGTGCTGTTTTTGACCTGCGATGCCTTTGGCGTGCTGCCGCCCATCTCGCGCCTGACGGCCGACGCCGCCATGTATCACTTTGTGACGGGCTTCACCGCCAAGATTCCCGGCACCGAGGTCGGCGTCACCGAGCCCACGCCCACGTTCTCCTCGCTGTTCGGAGAGCCGTTTATGCCGCTCGACCCTATGGTCTACGCCAAGATGCTCGGTGAGCGTATCGCCGACGGTCGCACCCGCGTCTATCTGGTCAACACCGGCTGGATCGGCGGCGGTTATGGCGTGGGCCATCGCATCGAGCTTGCCTACACGCGCGCCCTGGTGGCCCGCGCCCTCGACGGTACCATCGAGGACAGCGAGTTCGTGCACGACGATATCTTCAATGTCGACATTCCCACGACGTGCCACGGTGTGCCCGATGGCATCCTGGTGCCGCGCCAGTACTGGCAGAGCACTGCGCGCTATGACGAGGCCGCGCACAACCTGGCGGTGATGTTCGAGGAGAACTTTGAGAAGAAGTACTCGCACCTGCCCGAGTCCGTCAAGGCCGCCGGCCCGCACGCCCAGGTGTCCGCCGAGGCCCGTCATCGCGGCCGCGGCCTGCTGGGACTCCGCCACTAGCGTTGCCTCAGGCCCAAAACCACCATAAAGGGGACAGGCACCTTTGCGGTGGTTTTGCTTGGGCGGATGACTCGGGTTACAATACGCCTGACATATCGTCCCCTTCTCCGGATGGGGACAGCGTAAGCGCTCTTGTGGCGGCACCGTAGGACTTTGAAGGTGGCCGCTGTGAGGGCGCTTTTTGTTTGGGTGCCCTCGCTCGGGCGCGCACAATGAAGGGAGAGCGTATGAAGGGCTTTGTTGCCGATAATTCGTTTTGGGAGCTGTTTCCACAGGCGGCGGTCGGCGTCGTGGTCGTAAAGGGCATGAAGCCCGCGGCTCAGATTCCCCAGGAGGACGTGGATGCAATCGCCACGCTGCTTGACCGTGCCAACATCGATGCGGAGCGCCATCTGACCAGCGATACCATCAGCGAAAATGCGCCGGTCAAGGCATGGCGCGAGGCCTATCGCCTGTTCAAAACTAAAAAGGGCGCCCGCTGCTCGATTGAGAACTTGCTCAAGCGCGTGCTCAAGGGCAAACCGGTGGGTCACATTACGCCCGCGGTGGACATCTACAACACGGTGTCGCTGACCTACGCGCTTCCCGTGGGAGGCGAGGATTTGCATGCGATTGAGGGAGACCTTCGCTTGAAGGTGACCGACGGTGGCGATGCGTTTCTGCCGCTTGGCGAGGAAGCGGATGACCCGACGCTGCCCGGCGAGCTCGCCTACATCGATGATGTGGGCGCCGTGTGCCGCTGCTGGAACTGGCGCGACGGCGTTCGAACGGCTCTGTCCGACGATTCGGCCGATGCGTTCCTGGCGATTGAGTGTGTAGAGTCCGAGCGCATGGGGGATTGCCAGGCCGCGATCGATCGCTTAGCCGACCTGCTTGAGCGCTATCTGGGAGCGACGGTTGTCGTTAAGACGCTTGTGACGCGCGACAATCCCTGCGTGGAGCTGTAGCGGCGCCTAGAACCTATTGATGCCCCAAACCACCACAAAGGTGCCTGTCCCCTTTGTGGTGGTTTTTATGTTGATGGGTTAACAATTGGGATATTTGGGTACGGGGGTTCGGACATGCGGCTAAGATGTTTACCCGTTAGCATCATGTAAGCGAAAGGCGGTCGTCTCCCATGCAGCAGAACGACGAGACACGTTTTGAGGATTTTGTCGGACTGATTAGCGGGCTCTACAAGGAGATTCAGCGTATCAAGACGTCCGAGGGAGCAAGGCTGGGCCTCAAGGGCTCCGACGTCATGTGTCTGTACTACCTGGAGCGCAGCAAGGACGGCATGACCGGTGCCGACCTGGCTCGTGTGGCCGGCGTGACGCGCGCTGCCGTTTCGCGCACCCTGGCGCACCTGGAGGAGGGCGGCTTTGTCGAGGTTGATGACTCGGGCGATGCTGCCGTCAAGTACCGCGCCCCGGTTCGCCTGACCACGCTGGGTGGCGAGAGCATGAACGAGGCCGACCGCATCATCCACGACGTGCTCGAAACCACCGGCAAGACCATGGGCGTGGAGCAGCGCGAGCAGATGTATGCGTCGCTGCGTACGATTCTCAACACCCTGCGCGAGATCTAAGGCCGCCAAGGCATTTGCTTCCCATTAACAACTGCATCGTCCCGTTTGAGCGCGTATGCCGTGCCGGGGCATTGCTGTCAAAATTCCCTGCGCGGGACCTGCGCAAGAAAGGATTCGTTATGTCCGTCCGCATTATTACCGATTCCGCAAGCGATATGTCGCCGGCGGAGCACCCCACTCTGCGTGTTCTGCCGCTGTCCGTCACCTTTGGCACCGATGTGTATATGGATGGCGTCGACATCGATCACCAGCGCTTTTACGAGATGCTTGTGGAGCGCGATGAGCTGCCCAAGACCGGCCAGGTCAACCCGTACGCGTTTTCGCAGGCGATTGCCGAAGCACGTGAGGCCGGCGACGAGGCGGGGATTATTACCGTGGGTGCCAAACTTTCGGGGACCAATCAGAGCGCCCGTACCGCACTTGCCGAGGCGCC
>RKAY01000160.1 GCA_014846205.1 Collinsella aerofaciens
GACTTATCACTGACATGAAATGGGCGCTTGCATATCGTCTGCTAGCTTGGCACGGTACAATGCTTTCAGATTTCAATTTGTAAATTAGTGGGGTTAATTCATGGCAGAATCTCGTGCGGAGCGTAAGGCTCGTCGTGCTTTGATCGAGGCGGCTGAGGGGTCTCAGGAGAAAAAACCTTCCAAGAAATTCAAGTCGTCTCAGGATGCGAAGGGTAAGTCGGCCAAGGGCAAGGCTAAGCGTCCCAGCTCTCGTCGGAGCGGGAACAAGACATCTCAGACTCGCCCCAAGCGCTCGCATAAAGATCCAGTTTCGCCTGCGCGCAAGGCTGTGGACCCCAAGTCTCCTTGCTCCATTATAAAAACCTGCGGTGGGTGCACGGCGCTCAATCGTCCTTATAAGAAGCAGCTCGCCGCCAAGCAGGCTGCTATGGAGGAGCTATTTGCTTCGCTTTGCGAGCGTGAGGGCATTGCCGTCGATCCTATTCGTGGTATGGGTGTCACCCTGGGCGACCCGGGCAAGTATCCTGCGCCGCGTGGTTTTCGTCATAAGGCTGCCACCCCCTTTGCTCCCGGCAAGGAGGGCACTGTCCGCTGCGGCTTTTTTGAGCGCGGCACGCACAAGATCGTCGCCGTTCCCGAATGCCCTGTCGAGGCTCCCGGTGCGCGCCAGATTCTTAACGGCATCGCGCGCGAGGCCGAACGTCTGCACATTCCCGCCTTTAACGAAGACAAGCACTTGGGCTTGCTTCGCTATGCCGTCGTTCGCTGTGGCTGGCGCACCGACCAGATCATGGTCACCCTTGTGACCGCCCAGCGTGACTTACCGCATGCGCAGGAGTTCTTTGAGGTCGTTGCCGCACTCGACCCGCGCATCGTCGCCGTTGCGCAGAATATCAACGGCCGCCCCGGCAATGCCATCCTGGGCGAGGAGACCCGCATCGTCTATGGCGCCGAATGCATGCGCGATCAGCTGCTCGGCTGCGAATTCGATATCTCCCCTACCGCGTTCTATCAGACCAATCCGCAGCAGACCGAGCTGCTCTATCAGCTCGCGATTGACGGCATGGAATTGCAGCAGGGCGACGTACTCATGGATGCCTACTGCGGCAGCGGAACCATCGGTCTGTGTGCCGCAAAAGATGCCCAGGACAAAGGCATCGGCATTATGCTGCTCGGTGTAGAGCGCAACCCCGCCGGCATTGCCGACGCACGTCGCAACGCCGAGCTCAACGGCCTTACCCGTAACGCGTGGTTTATGGCTGACGATGCCACTGACTATATCCTCGATGCCGCCGATAACAACGAGCGTGTTGACGTTCTCTCCATCGACCCGCCGCGCGCCGGCTCCACACCCGAGTTCCTCGAAGCCGCTTGCGCGCTCAAGCCACGCCGCATCACCTACATCAGCTGCAATCCCGTCACCCAAGAGCGAGACTTGCATCAGCTCCTCGATGGCAGCTACCGCCTGCTCAAGATCACGCCGGTCGACATGTTTCCCCATACCGACCACACCGAGACCGTCGCGGTCCTAGAGCGCCGCTAAGCCACCTTGGCAGATTTCTGACCATGTCCTAAAAACTACTGGCATAAGAAAGGGGCGGCCCGTCTGGACTGCTCCCCCCTTCACTTGGTTTATGAACTCCGCTACATCCCCTTGCGCAGGTCACAGACGCCGGCTGCCGCCATCTCGCGCAGCAGCGTCTCGCGGTCGCGCGTCACGATCAAATCCAGCGGGAAATGAATCTCGTCGAGCATCTTGCGGGCGTGATCGAGCTTGCCAATGGCCATACCAATGTGGGCATCGGTCGACACACCAATACCTACGCCCAGCTCGGCGCAACGCTCGGCAATCTTGCGGCATGCGCTCCAATGCTCGGCATCGGCACCGTGCTCAAGACTATGGTTGTTAATCTCGATAATCTTGTGCTTGGCCTTGGCCGCCAACAGCACCTCGTCGATATCGAACGGTACGCCCGAGCGTCCCGTATGCCCCAACATGAACACCTTGGAATGTTCTAAGGCATTGATATACATCTGGGTCGTTTGAGCCAGCGGCGCGCCCTCGGCAAACTGTGGATTATGCACGCTTGCCACCAAATAATCCAAATTACGCGTCACCAAATCGAACAGCGAATGCTGGTGACTGTACGAATCGCCGGCAATATCGAGCGAAACGGGAATGTCCTCGCCAAACAGGCTTCCATCCAGCGAAACGATATCGGCCTCGGCACCACGCAGCACCAGCACGCCGCTCCAAATGCGCGGCCAGATATCCTGGTTAATAAAGAACTGGAAACTGCGCAGGTCATTGGGGCAAGGCGTAACCATCGAGCTTAAATGATCGGCGGAACCGAGCACCTGAAGGCCGCGCTCTGCCGCCCAATAGATGTTCTCCTCAATGGTTGAGTACGCATGCGCGGAGAACAGCGTATGAGTATGGATATCGCAAGAAAGCAGGTAGGGCATCGGGTCTCCTTGTCCAGTATGGCCGTCGCGTATATTCATTGTACGCATAGCTTTCGGCAGTCGTAAAACTGCTTCATCCCAATCACACAACGGCATAGACAACGGGGTCTGGCTTAGCACCAAACCCCGTTTCACGTAAAACATTGTAAGCAGAGCGCTTTACTTTCGACGATATTCGTCGGCCAGTTGCTTCCAGGCAGGCAACGAATTGACGATGGTCTCGTAGCTCACACAGTAGCCCAGGCGGAACCAGCCAGGCATGCCAAAGCTGTCCGAGGGCACCGCAAGCAGTTCATACTTCTTCGCGCGCTCACAGAACGCATTCGCATCGGGCTCCAGCGCCTTCACCCACAGGTAGAATGCGCCATCCGGCTCAACATAGGTGTAGCCGTACTCCGCTAGTGCGTCGGTAAGCGCGGTGCGGTTGCGCGCATATGCCTCAACATCGCTCGGCTCATCAATGCAGTCGATGATTACACGCTGGAAGAGGGCCGGTGCGCACACGAAGCCCAGCGTGCGGGCGGCACCGGCAACGGCTGGCATCAGGCGAGCAGCCTGCGGATTGGTATTGGGGACCAAAATCCAGCCCACGCGTTCGCCCGGTAGCGAAAGGGACTTGGAATACGAGTAGCAGACGATGGTGTGCTCATAAATCGAAGGTACCCAAGGTACCTCGGCACCGTACACAATCTCGCGGTACGGCTCATCCGAGATGAGCATAATCGGATTCTCGGGATCGCGCTGAGCGTTGGCCTCGCGCAGAACATTGGCCAGTCGCGTCAACGTGTCGCGCGTATACACGGCACCCGTGGGGTTATTCGGCGAATCGATAATGACCGCCGCTGTCTTGTCGGTGATCGCCTTGAGCACGTTACCCACGCTCAGCTGGAACGTATCTTCATCGGCGAGTGCCTCGACGCACGTACAGCCGGCCTTCTCAATCCAAACGCGATACTCCGGAAAGTACGGGGCGATAACGATGACCTCGTCGCCCGGGTTCGTAACGGCGTTGAGCGTGCAGGTGAGCGAGGCCGCCGCACCCACGGTCATAAAAACATCCTTGCCCTCATAGCTCGTGCCAAAGCGGCGGTTGAGCGATTCGGCGACGGCTGCTCGACATTGCGGCAGGCCCGGAGCGGGGGTGTAGCCGTGCAGCTGGTCGCTCGGCAGCTCCAAAGCCTTCTTGATGGACTCGGCCACGGCAGCAGGCGCCGGAACACTCGGGTTGCCCAGCGAGAAATCGAACACGTTTTCTGCACCGATCTGCGCCTTGCGCTCAAGACCATAGCTAAAGATCTCGCGGATGATAGAGCTTTCCGCGCCGCGAGCATACATAGTTTCGTTGATCATCTGTTTCCCTTTCGCATAGGCGGTATTGTACGCTTTAGTTGAGCAAAGTACCCCAGCAATGTTGATTGGGGACAGACTTAAATTGAACTGCGTCCCGAATCTTGGCCTTCTTTATTAGAAGCGAACACTAGGACGCTTTCAATAGCCGTTTCCGAAACTCCAC
>RKAY01000171.1 GCA_014846205.1 Collinsella aerofaciens
TGACGTCGAGCTCGCTAGTCATATCGGGGCTCGTGATGCGCGGGGCAAACTGCGACAGTGCATCGATGATGGCGATACCCAGCTGGCTCGGCTCCACGGGATCGTTTTTGAGGTAGCGCACGGCATACAGGCGCTCGATGATGCTCGCGCGCGTGGACTTGGTGCCCAGGCCGCGCTTCTCCATCTCCTGCACGAGCTTGCCCTGGCTGTAGCGCGCGGGCGGCTCGGTCTGCTTGGCCTCGAGCTTCATATCGAACACGTCGACCGTGTCACCCTGCTCCAGCGGCGGCATCTGCTCGTCGCGCTTGAGTCCGTACGGGTATGCCTCGCGGAAACCCGGGGTCACCAACACGTCACCCGAGGCCACGAACGGCTCGCCGTTGACGTCGAGCTCGAGCTTGGTGTTCTCGATGGTCGCGGGACCCATGAGCGTTGCCAGGAAGCGGCGAGCGATGAGGTCGTAGAGCTTGCGCTGCCCGCCGTCGAGCGTGGACGGATCGCCCTCGCCCGTGGGGTAGATGGGCGGGTGGTCGGTGGTCTCGACCTTGCCACGCGTGGGCTTCATGGGTCCGGCGAGCACCTTTTTGCACACAGGCGCCAGCGCCGGGTTGATCTTTGCCAGGTCGCTCACCACGGCGCCCAAATCGAGCGTCGCGGGGTACACGGTGTTGTCGACACGCGGGTAGCTGATGAGGCCCGCCATGTAGAGGGACTCGGCGATGCGCATGGTGCGCGCAGGCGAGATGCCCTCGGCCGCAGCGGCAGCCTGTAGCGAGGTCGTAGCGAACGGCGTGGGCGGCTGCTGCTTGCGCGAGCGCTTGGTCACTGCGGCGACGGTCGCCGTCTTGGCGCCGTCGACGTGACCATACGCCGTCTCGGCAGCATCCTTGTCGGTGAAGCGCGCTGTCTTGTGAGCGATCTTAAAGCGGTCGTCCTCGGAAGCGCCCTGCGCGGCGCCCATGCCGCGGATCTGCCAATAGTCCTCGGGCACAAACGCCATACGCTCGCGCTCGCGCTCGACCACCAGGGCAAGCGTCGGTGTCTGCACGCGGCCGGCGGAACGCACGTTGCCAAAGCCGCCGAACTTGGCGAGCGTCAGATAGCGCGTAAGCACCGCACCCCAGATAAGGTCGATATGCTGACGGCTCTCGCCAGCGTCGGCCAGATTCTGGTCGAGCGTGACGAGATTATCGAAGGCGTGCGTAATCTCGGCCTTGGTAAACGAAGAGTACTGGGCGCGGGCGACCGGCAAGTCGGGCGCGACCTCTCGCACCTTGTTGAGGGCGTCCGAACCGATCAGCTCGCCCTCGCGATCGAAGTCCGTGGCGATGATGACACTGTCGGACTTCTTAGCCAGGTTCTTGAGCGAGCGAATGAGTTCCTTCTCGGCCGGCAGTTTAATGACCGGTGCCCACGTGAGGTAGGGCAGGCTCTCGAGCTTCCAGCCCTTAATGGAGATACCGTCGGCAAGGAACGGCTTGCGCTTGGTGTCGTAGGGCGGACGAGCCAGGCCATCGGGCATGTCGGCCGGCAGCATTTCGCCGTCCTCCGTGACCGAATACCAGCCCAGCTTTTTATCGAACAGCACGCTGTCACAAAAATCGGGCGCCAGGATGTGACCGGCAAGGCCGATGGTCACGCACTCCTCGCCCTTCCACTCAAAACGGTAGATGGCGGTGTTGTACACCTTGTCCTTTTTGGGTTTGCCTGTGGACAGACGCTCGGCGATCTGACGTGCGGCGTCGTTTTTCTCGGCGATGATGAGCTTCAAAAGAGGCTCCTATCTCGTGTCTCTGCGGCTACGCCCGCCTGTATGGCGGCCGATTTACGCCCTTGCTTGCTCAATCTGCCCGATGAGCCAATCGCACCAGGCATCCATGCCCTCGCCCTTGCGCGCGCTCACGGCAAACCGCGGCGCCTGCGGATTGAGGTCATCGAGTGTCTTAGTATACCTATCCATGTCAAAATCGAAAGCCGGGGCCACGTCGACCTTGTTGAGCAACTGTGCGCCGGCATGCTGGAAGATGCCCGGGTACTTAATGGGTTTGTCGTCACCCTCGGGCACCGAGAGGATCATGATGGACAGGTTCTCGCCCAGGTCAAAGTCGACCGGGCACACCAGGTTACCCACGTTTTCGATAAAGATGACGTCGATGTTTTCCAGACCGACGGCCTGATCGAACGCGTCGACAGCCTCCATGATCATGTTGCCCTCAAGATGGCACAGGCCACCCGTGTTGATCTGGATGGCGGGCATGCCGGCTTCCTTCATGGTGATAGCGTCGACATCCGAGGCGATATCGCCCTCGATAACGGCGCAGCGCAAGCCGGCCTTATCTCGTAGACGCTCGTTGGTGCCCAGAATCGTGGTGGTCTTGCCCGAGCCAGGGCTCGACAGCACGTTAATCACGTAGGTGTTCGTCTGTTCAAAACGCTTGCGCAGCTGATCTGCCAGGCGCTCGTTGCGCGACAGAATCGGCGACGCGATATCAATCGTTTTCTCGGCCATACTCAGCACTCCTTACTTCCGCCCCTTTATACCCCGTCCCCAGATGGCTAATGGGCTAATCATCGGGGGTTTCGATTTCGATACTTGCGATGTCGAGCTCGCGGCCGTGCAGTAGGCGCACATTGGCGCCGCCGCACTGGGGGCAGCGGCAGTGGAAGCGGTCATGATCGAAAACCCCACCGCAGTCCAGACACTCGCTTTGCGGATGGACCTCCTCTACCGCAAGCTCGCAACCTTGCGTGAGCGGGTCCTCGTCACGAAACGTCTCCCACGCAAAGTCAAGCGCCTCGCGCACGACCTCGGTCATATCCCCGATACGCAGCGTTACCAAAACGGCGCGCGAGGCCCCCGCCCCACGCGCCGCGCGAATCACTGTATCGAGTATGCCGTTGACAATGCCAACCTCGTGCATACCGATTTACTCCTCATCGTCCTCGTCGTCATCGCTAAAAAAGCCAACGCGACTCGTCGTGAGGGCCTTTTTGCCGCCGCGAGCCACCACGACGATACGTGTGACTGCGAGCGAGATCTCGTAGAGAGAGAGCATTGCCGCATACATGAGTACCAGCGTGACCGGCGAGGCATCCGGAGTAATGGACGCCGCGACCACAAGCATGCCGACATAGATGTAGCGCCAGGCGGCACGGAATTTGGCATAGGGAACGATCTGGAACACAGCAAGGTAGAACACCGCGATCGGCAGCTCAAAAGAAATGCCAAAGCCGATCATAAGAAGAATCTCGATATTGATGTAATCCTCGAGATCGGGCAGTGCCGTGGCAATACCGGAGGTCTCGCCAATGAGCCATTCAAAGCCGGCGGGGATAATGATGAAATAGCAGAAAATGGCGCCGATAAAGAACAGGATGGTCGCGACAAGCACCGTGGGTACGACCCACTTGCGCTCGTTGGGACGCAACGCCGGCAGGAAAAACGCCAAAATCTGCCAGATAATCATGGGCGTGCACATGACCACGGCAACTTTTATGGCAATGCCGAACTTAATGGCGAAGCCACCAAGCGAACTCGTGATAAAGAACTCACCGTCGGGCACGAACGGTACAATCGGGGCCTCGAGGATATCGACGATCACGGGAGTGGCGAAATACATAACAATCGTCGCGGCTAACACGGATACGACGATGATCGTCAAACGACGACGGAGCTCTCCCAGGTGATCGAGAAGCGGCATTCGAGCAGGTCCGATAGGCATTACTCGTCGCCTCCCTTCGGAGCATCGGTGGTAGCGGCGGCGTCGTCCTCGGCCTCGAGCTCGCGGGCGAGCTGGTCGACGACG
>RKAY01000064.1 GCA_014846205.1 Collinsella aerofaciens
GTTCTTGCGTACCTGCAGTGCTCACGATCCAAGCCTTGTTGGTGTCGGTTCCAAAGCCCGAATCGGCGCGCGAGACATCGTTGGCGATAATGGCATCGCAACCCTTGCGGGTCAATTTGCGCTCGGCGTATTCGACGACATTATCGGTCTCGGCCGCAAAGCCGATCACGCGGCGATTGCCCTTTTGGCGTGAGAGCTCGGCCAAGATGTCAACGGTCTCAACGAGCTCGATTCGATCCAGGCGCTCGTTGGTCTTTTTGAGTTTATGGTCTGCCGGGGCCGCAGGCGTGTAGTCGGCGACGGCGGCGGCGCAAATGGCCGCGTCGGCCGTCTGGAAGGCGCTCAGCGCTGCCTGGAGCATTTCTGCCGCGGTCTGTACGTGCACGCACTCCACACCGCGGGGAACGTCGAGCGATGTCGGTCCCAGCACGAGCGAGACAGCGGCACCGCGGCGTACGGCCTCCCCTGCCAGGGCGATGCCCATCTTTCCCGACGATCGATTGCCGATAAAGCGCACGGGGTCGATCGGTTCGTGCGTAGGACCGGCAGTAATGACGATGCGCTTGCCCGCCAGGTCTTGCTGCACGGGATTGAGCACCTCGCAGACGGCCTCGACGATGTCCTCGGGCTCGCTCATACGTCCCGTGTCCACATCGCCGCAGGCAAGGTAGCCGCTACCCGGACCCACAACGTGGACACCGCGCACGCGCAGCGTGGCGATGTTGGCCTGCGTGGCCGGCGCCTTCCACATGCCATTGTTCATGGCCGGCGCGATCACAATGGGGCGCGGCGTGGCAAGCAGCGTGGTAGAGATGAGGTCATCGGCGATACCGTTGGCCATCTTGGCGATGATGTTGGCCGTCGCGGGCGCCACGACGGCCAAGTCGGGCTCCTGCGCCAGCGAGATATGGTGGATGGGGTCGGAGGGGTCGTCGAACAGGCCCACAGCGACCGGCTCGTCCGTAAGCGCGCGGAATGTGAGCGGCCCCACAAACTCCGTGGCGTGCTCGCTCATGACGACCTTGACGTGCGCGCCGCGCTTTTGCAGCAGGCGCACGATATTACACGACTTATAGGCGGCGATCCCGCCGGTAATACCCAGCAGGATCGTTTTTCCCTCAAGTTGCATTGAATTGTTTGATGCCGCCGTCATCATTTAGGCTTCCTTGCTGGGGAGAACGAGCAGGCGGTGGCAGTACGGGCAGTGCGTAATCTCACTACCGTCGTGGTTGAGGTCGCTCATGGATGACGCCTGCAGCGCGGTGTGGCAGACCGTGGGGATGTTGCCCTTGATGGTCTCGACGGCCAGGCCGCGGAACTGCTTGAGCAGACGCTCGTAATCGGTGAGCACGTCGTTCGGCAGCGTGGCGGCAAGCGCGGTGCGCTCTTTGGTGGCGGCATCGATCTGAGCCTGCAGATCGGCAGCCTTGGCGCGGGCGGCCTTGGTATCGGCCTTTACACCCTCCTCGAACTTGGCGATGATGGCCTGCGCGCGAGCCTCGCGGTCAAGTGCTTCCTTATGGGCGACGACGACGTCCTTGCGGGTGTGCTCGATCTTGTCCAGGCGTTTGGCAAGGGTGGCGAGCTCGTTTTCCAGATCCTGGACCTCGCGGTAGTCAGAGCCGTCAACGTGGCGCTTCTTGGCGGCCTCGATGGCGTTGTTAGTCTGGATCTCGGTGGTGTTGAGATCGTCCAGTTCAATGTCGAGGTCCTTGCGCTGAGCATAGAGCTTGGTCATCTCGGACTTAAGCTTTACATAGGTTTTGCGCTTTGAGGCGAGCTCCTTGAGCTCCGGCATATTGGCAAGCTCGCTCTTGTTGCGGGCGAGCTCCAAATCGATCTGTTGCAGCTTGAGTAGCGTAGCGCCGGCGCTCATAAGTTCTCTCCTTTTGTCACAGTCCACCATTGGCAAGGGTTCAGTATTTTAATCGCATGACGGGGGTCGACCCCGGCGTCAACCGCAGAGTTCATCAAGATATCCACGAACGGCTCCTCGGAGCGGTCGTGACCGAGCAAGATCACCGGTAGCCCGCGCAAGGCAAGGTCTTGCGCCACGTGATAGCCCGCCTCTCCGGTCACGATGACATCCGCACCGGCGGCGATGGCAAGCTCGCCAAAGTCGCCGAGGGAGCCGCCCAGAATGGCGACGTCGCGGCACGGGCGCTCGGCATCGCCCCATACGCGCGGATCGCTTCCAAAGGCCGTGCCAGCACGGGCGGCAAGGTCGCGTAGCGTGCACGGGTTGTTGAGCGTCGCAAGCGCGCCCAGACCGGTCGCCTCGGGGTCGTCCTCGCACTCCAGCGAGCTCACGGGCGCGGCGCCCAGCAGCTCACTTAGGCAGGCGCGCGCCTCGTGCGATCGATCCAGATTGGTATGGAGCGAAATAATGCTCACGCCGCAGCGGGCAGCCTCAAACAGCGCTGCGCTGCACTGGGGACGCGACGCATCCGCCGGGCAAAACGCCTCGGGTGCCTTGATGTAGATAGGATGATGCGTCAACAACACGTTGGCACCGGCCTCTAGGGCGCGGTGCACGTTGGCTTCGGTCGCGTCGAGTGCGCAGGCCACGCCGGTAATCTCGGCGGCAGGGTCGCCCACGGATAAGCCTACGTGGTCCCAGGGTTCGGCGTCCGTCTTGGGATATCGTGCCAGCAGGGCACGCTCGAGATCGGCAACAATCATGCGGCACCTACGATCGACAGCAGCGCCTGGGCAAAGTCGTCCAGGACGGCCGGGTTCACGCGGTCATCGAACGAGATGCGAAGGGCGCCGAGAGCCTGCTCGCGACCGATGCCCATCGCGCTGAGCACATGGCTCGGGTCCATGCTGCCGCTCGAGCAGGCAGAGCCGGCCGAAATCTCAAAACCGGCGGCGTCGAGCTTGATGATGAGCTCTTCGGAGTCCACGCCGTCAACGTAGATCGAAACCATACCCGGCAGGCGATTGGCCTGCGCGTAGTCGCCCATCGTGGCATGAATGCGCGGATGGGCCGTGAGCGTGGCGTAGAGTTTGTCGGACAAGGTCTGCAGCGTCGCGCGCTCTTGGGCCACGGTCGGCAACAGCGTTGAGGCGGCAGCGGCAAAGGCGAGCTGCGTGCGCAGGTCCTGCGTGCCGGCACGACGACCGGCCTCTTGTCCGCCGCCAAAGATGCGGGGGCGCAGCGGCGTGCGGCTCTTAAGGTAGAGTGCGCCGGATGCCACGGGACCGCCAATTTTGTGAGCGGCGACTGACATGGCATCGACGCCCAACTCGGTGACATCAAGGGGAATATGCAAGTAGCCCTGGATGGCGTCGGTATGGAACAGGGCGCCCGAAGCGTGCGCAGCGGCGGCAAGCTCGCGGATGGGCTGCACCACGCCGGTTTCGTTATTGGCGACCATAATGCTCACGAGCGCGACGTCGTCGCCCAACAAGTCGCTCAGCGCGGCGGGTTCTATGTAGCCTGCACGGCAGGGCTGTACCAGATCGACGGTAAAACCCGCGGTTCGCAGCAGCGGTAGGTTGTCCAGGATCGAATCATGCTCAATCGCCGACACGATCACGCGGTCGCGCTTGCGATCGCGCTGACGGGCTCCCTCCGCAAGTCCCAGGAGCGCCAGCTGGTTGGCCTCGGTGCCGCCGTTGGTCAAGATAATCTCGGACGGTCGGACGCGTGCGCCAAAGCTGCAGGCAATCTCGCGACGCGCCACTTCTAGG
>RKAY01000134.1 GCA_014846205.1 Collinsella aerofaciens
TGCCGGCACTTAGGGACGTTCCCAAAGTGCCGGCACATAAAGAACGTCCCTAAGTGCCGACTACTGAATGGCGCCGCCGAAATTATCGAACAATCCGTTCAAAAACACAAGCGAACACCGTCGCGTCTATACTAGAGCGCAGCAATAGAAAGGACCCCGCTTTGAGCATCACGCCCTTCGATAGCGTCCGCCGCGCCATCGCCCGCCGCAATGGCGTCGCCGACCCCGCCGTAGCGAGCAGCGGCACCGCAAAGGCCCAGGGCGGACGCATCGAGAACGGCCTGTTCCCCGCCTCCCACACGGCCGAAGAACTCGCGCGCATCCAGGAGCTGAGCCAGCGCAACGCCGGCGGCCCCGACAGCAGCCAGGCCACGCGCCGTCGCCGCGAGCGCGATCGCGAGCCCGGCCCCATCCACCGCATGGTCAACGCCTGGTGGAACCGCCTGCTCGGCGCTGTCTACGGCGGCGGCTTCTCCACGCAGGAAGCCGAATACGAGGAGCACGCCACCCGCCGCGACTATCTCTGGAATACCCTGGGCACCGCCGTGTGGGGCTTCGCGTTTCCCCTGCTCACCATTGTGTCCACGCAGCTTGTGGGCGCCGAGGAAGCCGGTAAGTTCTCCATCGCCTTTGTCACCGGCACACTCATCATGATCGCGTGCAACTACGGCGTGCGCAATTTCCAGGTCTCGGATATCGACGAAACGACGTCCTTTGCCTCCTACCAGCTCAACCGCTGGCTTTGCGGAGCGCTCGCCCTAGGCTGCGGCCTCATGTACAGCAGCGCCCGCGGCTACGACGCGCAGATGGCGACGATCGGCCTGGGCGTCTACCTGTATAAGGTGATCGACGGCGTGGCGGACGTGTACGAGGGCCGCCTGCAGCAGGCCGACAAGCTCTACCTGGCCGGCATGAGCCAAACGCTACGCTCCGTCGGCGTCATCGCGGTCTTTAGCGTGGCGCTGTTCCTTACGCGCAGCATGCCCATCGCGGCCATGGCCATGGGTGTCACCGCCATCGCCTCGCTCGTGCTGGTCACCGCGCCGCTCGCCCTGCTCGAGACCGAAAAATCGCGGCGCGTGAGCCTGCGCGAGGTCGGCCACCTGTTTGTCCAGTGCGCTCCGCTCTTTGGTGCACTGTTCCTGTTCAACCTCATCGAGAGCATGCCCAAGTTTGTGATGGAAGGCACGCTGGCCTATAAATACCAGCTGTACTTTAATGCCCTGTTCTTTCCGGCGCAGGCTATTTTGCTGAGCATCGGATTTGTCTATAAACCGCAGCTTTTGCGTCTGTCGAGCATTTGGGCGAATCCGCGCAAGCGTCGCCGTTTTGACTTGATTATTATTGCCGTTATGGCGCTGATCGTGGCCATCACCGGCGTGTGCGCCGCATTTATGGCAGGCCCCGGCATTCCCCTCATGAGCTTTATGTACGGCCTCAACTTTGAGCGCTACCGCACATTGGCGCTGTTGATGGTCGTCGCCGGCGGCGTAACCGCAGCCATCGATTTTATCTACGCCATTATCACGGTGCTGCGCCACGCTGGAGACGTCACCAAGATCTACTTGATCTGCTTTGCCGTGAGCGTGGTGCTCCCGGTAATCCTGATCAACCTGCTGGGCCTGATGGGCGCCGTGGTGAGCTACCTGGCGGTCATGGCCCTACTGCTGGTGTTGCTGATAATCGAGTACGCCCACATCCGCCAGCGCATCGAGCGCGACCGGAACCCATACGGCGCCTAATTCGAATCAATTTGAAGAAAAGAAACGTCGATGTTTTGGCACCGACAGCGAGCAGTCTCGAAGTGCCCCAGGTTGGCGCGAAAGAGGAGCGACGCGTACTTCTGTACGCGAGCGACGGTTTGAGCGACAAGATGGGGTGCTTCGGGGCTGCGCAGCGTCAACGTGACCGCCGTTCGGTAGAACGGCGGAACAAGGTTATTCTCCAGGCTTGATATTTGCGTAGAACTCCGCACCGTCGTCCAGACGCAGGATCCCGACGCGGCCGAACTCGGAGCCGGTGGCGGCGGCGCAGTCGATGTCGATGCGATCGGGAACGCCGGCGGTATCCTCGCCGCCCAAGCGCACGATCTGTCCACGCCCCGACTCCTCGTCGAGCCCCGCCAGGCCGCCTACCTCGCAATAACGCCCGAGCGACACCGTTGGCGTGTGACCGCTCACCACGACTGGACCCTTGCCCTGGGCAGAAAGCAGCCCCGTCGGCGCATCCCAATAGCCATGGCGAATCCACAGCAGGTCATCGGACGACTGCACGGCAAGCATCTGCTTCAGCAGTTCGCGATCGGCGCCAACCGCTCCGGCACCATCGGCACAATCCACGTCGTGTTCAAGCAAAAACGCCCGGGCCGCCTCGGTCTCAATACCGGCATGCACCAGCAGGTACGGGCGCTCATCGGTCTCGGCCACCGCATACAGCGGCAGCCCGGCCATCCAGCGCACAAGCTCCTCGTACGCCTCAAATTCCATGTCGTTAAGCTGCTCGCGCGTCGTCCAACCACCGTTGATATCCCATGTCTCGGCATCGAGCGGGTCCTGGCCAATAATGGCATCGAGCATGATTTGCTCATGGTTGCCCTTAAGCACGCGCGCATTGGGCAGCGATCGCACCAGCTTAATAACACCGACCGGATCGGGCCCGCGATCAATCATGTCGCCTAGCACATACAGCGTATCTTCGGACGCCAGCGAAATCTTGGAGAGGGCCTCGTCAAGCGCACGCACGTGTCCGTGAGCATCAGATGTCACATAGATCGCCATGGAACACCTTTCCCTACCTTGCGACCGAAGCCCGGAACCGCAACTAAAACTTCAAGTTGAACTTAAACGTTACCCATTGTACTCCGTTGCAATAAAGCTGGGAAGGGCCGCGCGTCGCCAACGGTCGCCAACGCCCGCGCGCGCCGTTCACGGTGCACCGCCGGCAGCTGCTCCCTGATCAGCGTCGTACACGCTGCAGCCTCGTGTCGAAAATGCGCACGCCCGTAATCCACTCCCATAAACCCACCACCTTTGGGTAAAAATAACCGCAGACAACTGACCGTGCCACGCCAACCACCCAGAAGCGGACACCCCCTATGAACCAGATCCTCCTCTTTATCGGCCTCGTCATCATTTTGTGCCTGACCATCAAACCCGTCGGCAAAAAGCTCCCCTTCCCCACCCTGCTCATCTTTATCGCGCTCGGCATGCTGCTGGGCGTCAATGGGCCGGCGCACATCGACTTTAGCGACTACGCGCTCACCGAAACCGTCTGCAGCACGGCGTTGCTGTTCATCATGTTCTACGGCGGCTTTAACACCAACATCGACCGTGCCAAACCCGTCGCCGCGCCCGCGGTACTGCTGAGCACACTCGGCGTTATCGCCACCGCCGGCATCACGGGCGCCTTTGCGCACTTCGCACTGGGCTTCGACTGGATCGGCGGCCTGCTGCTGGGCTCGGTCGTGGCATCGACCGATGCGGCCAGCGTCTTTAGCGTACTGCGCGAGCACAACCTTTCGCTAAAGGGCGGCACCGATTCGCTGCTCGAGGTCGAATCGGGCTCCAACGACCCCGTCGCCTACATGCTCACCGCGGTACTCGCCACCCTCGCGGCGGGCGGCAACATCGACATTCCCGTGCTGTTGGCCAAGCAGGTCATCCTGGGTGTGGGGCTGGGCCTC
>RKAY01000153.1 GCA_014846205.1 Collinsella aerofaciens
CGCTCTGCTCGAGAAGCCGATGGGCGAAGAGACCGTTTCCTCCGAGCTCACCGAGATGATTCACATCATGGGCGAGAACATGAAGATCTCCCGTTTCGCCGCCCGCAAGGCCGAGAACGGCGCCCTCGCTTCTTACATCCACATGGGTGGTAAGATCGGCGTCCTCGTCGAGTTTGCTTTCGAGAAGGCCGAGACCGCTCAGGCTGAGTCCTTCAAGACCTTTGCCCACGACGTTGCCCTTCAGGTTGCCGCTGTCGCCCCGATCTGCGCTACCCGCGATCAGGTTCCGGCTGAGACCGTCGAGCATGAGAAGCAGATCTACATGGCTCAGGCTGCCGAGTCCGGTAAGCCCGAGGCTATCCAGGAGAAGATGGCTGTTGGCCGTCTGGAGAAGTTCTACAAGCAGTCCGTGCTCACTGAGCAGGAGTTCATCAAGGACAGCTCCCTCACCATCAAGAAGTACGCTGAGCAGGTCTCCAAGGAGCTCGGCGATACCATTACCGTCGTTGCTTTCGACCGTCTGGTCCGTGGCGAGTAAATAAGCTCTTGTAGCTGGTAATGAGCAGGCTGTGGGTTTTACTCACAGCCTGCTTTTTCATGGCTCTGAGTAGAGCCTTTGATATCATATTGAGAGTCTAATTAAAGGAGGATCGCTTTGTCCGACATCCGATATAAACGCGTGCTTCTTAAGCTTTCCGGCGAAGCACTGATGGGCGATGGCCACTATGGCATCGACCCCAAGGTTACCGACCATCTTGCCAAGCAGGTGAAGGAGCTGCTCGCAGTTGGCCATGAGGTCGGCGTCGTTGTCGGCGGCGGCAATATTTTCCGCGGCATGGCCGGCGCTGCCGGTGGCATGGAGCGTGCTCAGGCCGATTACATGGGTATGCTGGCAACCGTTATGAACGCGCTTGCCCTTCAGGATGCTTTCGAGCATAACGATGTTCCTTGCCGCGTTATGAGCGCTATCCAGATGAACGAGATTTGCGAGCCCTATATTCGTCGTCGCGCCATCAACCACCTGTCCAAGGGCAATGTCGTTATCTTCGCCGCCGGTTCGGGCAATCCGTACTTTACGACTGACACCGCCGCGGCCCTTCGCGCCTGCGAGATCGGTGCGGAGATTCTGATTAAGGCCACCAAGGTCGACGGTATCTACGACAAGGATCCCGTCAAGTGCGCCGATGCCGTCCGCTTTGACAAGATCACCTATCATGAGGTGCTCGTTCGCGGCCTGCAGGTTATGGATTCAACGGCAACGGCCTTGTGCCAGGATAACCGTATGCCCATTTTGGTCCTCAACATCGATGGTGAGGACACCGTCAAGCGCGCGCTCGCGGGTGAGCCCGTCGGCACGCTCGTCTATCAGGAGGATTAAGCATGGCAGAGAACATCACCGCCCACATGGACAAGTCGCTCGAGTCCCTCAAGCATAACTTCTCCAAGGTTCGCACCGGTCGCGCCAGCGCCAACATTCTGTCCGACATCACCGTCGATTACTACGGTGTTCCCACGCCGGTCACGCAGGTTGCCGCCGTCAAGACTCCCGAGGCCCATATGCTGCTCATCGAGCCGTGGGATAAGGCGCTCATCAACGCCATCGTTAAGGCCATCAGTGCCTCGGACCTGGGCATTACCCCCAACTCCGATGGTACCGTCGTACGCCTGCCGTTCCCGGCTCCCACCGAGGAGCGTCGTCGCGAGCTCGTCAAGGAGTGCCGCGAGTACGCCGAGCAGGCCAAGGTCTCTATCCGCAACATTCGTCGCGACTTTAACAACAAACTCGAGCGCGATGAAGAGCTTACCGAGGACGATGTTCGTCGCGAGCAGGCCAAGGTTCAGAAGCATACCGACGAGTATGTTGCCAAGGTCGAGGAGCTTCTGAAGGAAAAAGAAGCCGAGGTCATGGAGATCTAAGGTGCAATACGACGAGCATAAACTGGTCGAGTACTTTGCCGACGCCCCTGCGGGCGTCGGTTTTTCCGACCTTGACCTCAATAACATTCCGCGCCATATTTCGTGCATCATGGACGGCAACGGCCGTTGGGCCACGGCGCGCGGTCTTGCCCGAACCGAGGGTCATAAGGCCGGTATCGTCTCTCTGCGCGAGATTATTACCGCCTGCGTGCGCCTGGGCGTCGACGTGCTTTCGGCCTATGCGTTTTCTACCGAAAACTGGAATCGCCCACAGCACGAGGTCAACGTCCTCATGCATTTGTTTGCCAAGACGTTTATCGACGAGCTGCCGTTGCTTAAGCGCGAGAACGTGCGCGTTGTGTTTTTGGGTGACATTTCTGCGTTGCCCAAGAAGACCCGTGATGTCTTTGAGCGCGGTCTTGCCGAGTGCGCCGACCATACCGGTATGACCCTGGCGCTTGCCGTTAACTATGGCGCCCGTGCCGAGATCACGCGCGCTGCCCGTCAGCTCGCCTTCGATGCTGCTGCCGGTAAGATTGACCCTGCCGCAATTGATGATGATATGGTGGCGTCGCACCTGTACACCGCCGGTCTTCCCGATCCCGAGCTCGTTATTCGCACCTCGGGCGAGTTGCGCCTTTCGAACTATCTGCTGTGGCAGGTCGCTTATGCCGAGTTTTATGTCACCGATACCTATTGGCCCGACTTCGATCGTTGGGGTCTTGTTAAGGCTATCTTGGCTTATCAGGGTCGTGACCGTAGATTTGGTGGACTGAGTAAGTCCGAGGAGGCTTAATCGTGGCTGATCGTCCCAAGGCAACTGCTCCCAAGGCGCCTGCTTCTACGACACCTGTGCGCAGGGCCGCTGCTTCCAAGGCACCGGCAGCGAAGGGTGGCACCGGCTCATGGCTGGCTGGTTTTATTACCCGTGCTGCCGCCGGTATCGTCTATGCCGTTGTCTTTATCCTGTGTCTGGTTTTGGGTATCGTGCCTACGGCTATCTTTGTGTCCGTCATGAGTGGCTTGTGCTGCTATGAGTTCTTCCGTATGACGAAACTCGATGGCAAAGTGGCCAACGATCGCCTGGGTATCGCTGCCGCCGTGCTCTTTCCGCTCTCGGCGCTGGGCGACTCGATGCTGTTGAATGCCCTGCTTTTTGCTCTGATGCTTGCGGTGGGCATTTGGTATGTCTGGTCGCCGCGTACCCGCATATCCGATGTTGCCGTGACGCTCATGGGCCCCATTTACACCGGTTTTATGCTGTCGGCTATCGTGCTGCTGCGCGATGCCGTGCCCGGTTTTGCCGGCGCCCTGCTTTCGGTGGGCGTTTGCGCGTCCCTTTGGGTCTCCGATTCGTTTGCCTATATCGTGGGTAGCCGTATCGGCAAGCACAAGATGGTCCCCAAGATTTCTCCCAAAAAGAGCTGGGAAGGCTTTGTCGGCGGCATTTTGGGGTCTGTCTTGATCTGGCTCATCCTGTGGGTGACGCATTTCTATAAGCTGAGCTTGCCCTATGCGCTGCTGTGCGGCGTGGTCGTGTCCATCCTGGGCGTTATCGGCGACCTTATCGAGTCGCGCATCAAGCGTGGCGTGGGCGTCAAGGATTCCGGCAACCTTATCCCGGGCCAT
>RKAY01000161.1 GCA_014846205.1 Collinsella aerofaciens
GCAGCAGCCCCATAGCGCGCAGACGGCAAGCACTGCTACGAGCGACGATGCGACCGGACCCATGAGCAGCAGAGCCACCGGCACGCCGGAGAGCGTGATAGCCAAGAACGGGAAGCGATGCCCATCGAACAGGCGGCCAAACAGCCAGCTTCCGAGCAGACCGGAGCAGCCAAACGCCGTCAGCGTCATGGTAATAGCGCTTGCGTCGACGTGCGCGACCTGTGCCAGGAACGGCTCGATATAGCTGTAACCCGCATAATAGCCGGTTGCCATGAACACCGTGACCGCATAAAGCGCGATGAGGAACGGGTTCTTGAGCAGCTCGGGCAGCTGTTTGAGCGTAAAGCGCTCGCCCACCGGCATGGCCGGGAACACCGCGGCCTGGTAGACGACCGCAACAGCCGAAAGGGCCCCGACCACGGCGAATGTCATGCGCCAGCCCACGGCCAGCCCGATGGCGCGGCCGATCGGCAGGCCAAAGATCTGCGCGATGGACGAGCCCGTGGCGATCATGCTAATGGCGAGCGCCCCGTGGCGACTGTCGACCAGGCGCGAGGCCATAATCGAGGCGACCGACCAGAACACGGCATGTGCGCAAGCGACCACCAGGCGCGCACAGACCAGGATGGGATATGTCGGTGCCACAGCGGACAGGAACTGACCCAGAGAAAACACGGCGAGCACGCCGAGCAGCATACGCTTGAACTCAAAGCGCGAGGCAAACACCATGAGTGGCAGCGACAGCAGCATGACGCCCCAAGCATAGACCGAGATCATGATGCCTGCCTGGGCCTCGGTGAGCGAGAACGACGCGGCGATATCAGTCAGAAGGCCGATGGGCATGAACTCCGACGTGTTGAACACGAACGCACAGCAGGCGAGCCCGATAAGCGGGAGCCACTGCTTGAGCGAGATGCCATCTTGTCTTGCCTGAGTCATGTAGGAACCCTCTCCGATTGTCTTGAGCGATGGGCGATTATATAGCAACGGCCCCGCATCCGTCAGCAACAGATGCGGGGCCGCAATCAACTCAATACACAGAGGTTGCGCCATCAATAAATAACTAAGCCAGCCCCAGCAATATGCCCGCCGAATGCACGACAAACGCCACGATCCAGGCGACCGTCACCTGAAACGCGAATACGGCCACGGCATAGCGCGCGCCCAGCTCGCTCTTGACGGCGCCGATGGACGCCACGCAGGGCGGATACAGCAGCGTAAAGACCAGGAACACGTAAGCGGTAAACGGCGAAAACATGGTTGACAGCACCGCGGGCGACGTTGCACCCAAAAGCACCGTGAGGGTCGAGATGACGCTCTCCTTGGCGATAAGTCCGGTAACGAGCGCCGTGGATGCACGCCAGTCGCCAAAGCCAAGCGGCGCCAGCGCCGGCGCGATAATGCTACCCAGACCGGCAAGTAGGCTCTGCGACTGATCGGCGACCACATTAAAGCGAATGTCGAACGTCTGCAGGAACCAGATGACCACCGTAGCGGCAAAGATAATGGTAAAGGCCTTGGTAATAAAGTCTTTGGCCTTATCCCATGCCAGCATCACCGTCGTCTTGACGCTCGGCAGACGGTAATTGGGGAGCTCCATGATAAACGGCACCGGGTCCCCCTTAAATGCCGTGCGGTTAAGCACCAAAGCCGCGATGCAACCGACCGCAATGCCAATCAGATAGAGCGAGACCATGGCGGGGACTGTCGCCTGTGGGAAAAACGCCCCGCACAGCAGACCGTAGACCGGCAACTTGGCCGAGCAGCTCATAAACGGCGTGAGCATGACCGTCATCTTGCGGTCGTGCTCGGATGGGAGCGTACGGGTCGACATGATAGCCGGCACGGTGCAGCCAAAACCGACAAGCATAGGCACGAAACTACGGCCCGACAGGCCAAAGCGACGCAGCACTTTATCCATGACAAAGGCCACGCGCGCCATGTAGCCCGAGTCTTCCAGAATGGAGAGGAACAAAAAGAGCACGACGATAATCGGCAGGAAGGTCAGTACGCTGCCCACGCCCGTAAGCACGCCGTCGACAGCCAGTGAGCGCACCACGTCGTTGGTGCCGAACGCCTTGAGGCCCGCATCGGCCGAGGCGATGATGGCAGCGATGCCGCCCTCCATGAGTCCCTGCAACGCCGCGCCGATCACGCCAAACGTCAGCCAAAAGACGAGGCCCATGATCACCAGGAACGCCGGAATGGCCGTGTAGCGACCCGTCAGGATGCGGTCGATCTTGACGGAGCGCACGTGCTCGCGGCTCTCATGCGGCTTGACGACGCAGCGCCCGCACACGTCGCCGATAAAGCTAAAGCGCATATCGGCCAGCGCGGACAGGCGGTCGGTGCCGGCTTCGCCCTCCATCTGGGTAATGATGTGCTCGATAGCGTCGAGCTCGTTGCGATCCAGGTGAAGCGCCTCGGTCACCAGCTCGTCGCCCTCAACCAGCTTGGTCGCCGCAAAACGCACCGGAATGTGCGCCGTCACGGCATGGTCCTCGATAAGGTTGGCGATGCCGTGGATGCAGCGATGCAGTGCACCACCGTCCGAGCCATCGGGCGCGCAGAAGTCCAGGCGACCGGGGCGCTCGCGGAACCGCGCCACGTGCAAGGCATGATCCACCAGCTCGCCGATACCCTCGTTGCGGGCAGCGCTAATGGGGACAACAGGCACGCCCAACAGGCTCTCGAGCAGGTTGACGTCCACGGCGCCGCCGTTGGCCGTCACCTCGTCCATCATGTTGAGCGCGATGACCATGGGGCAGTCGAGCTCCATAAGCTGCAGCGTCAGGTACAGGTTACGTTCAATATTAGTGGCGTCAATGATGTCGATGATGGCGTCCGGGCGCTCGTCGAGGATGAACTGACGGCTCACGACCTCTTCGCCTGTGTACGGCGACAGCGAATAAATACCGGGCAGGTCGGTAACGTTCGCCTCGGGGTGGTTGCGGATGGCGCCATCTTTGCGGTCGACCGTCACACCGGGAAAATTACCCACATGCTGGTTGGAGCCCGTCAGCTGGTTGAATAACGTGGTCTTGCCGCAGTTTTGGTTGCCGGCGAGGGCAAAGTGCAGCGGCGCGCCCTCGGGCACGGCAGTCTTTGCCGCACGGGGCGAATACGTCCCCTCGCCGAGTGCCGGATGCTCCGTCGTGCCGATTGCAGCGTTAGCACGCGGACCCATATCGGTGTCGTGAACACCCACGAGCTCGATGCGTGCGGCATCGTCCTTGCGCAGCGTCAACTCGTAGCCACGCAGGCGAATCTCGAGCGGGTCGCCCATGGGGGCGTACTTCATCATGGTGACTTCGGTGCCCGGCGTTAGGCCCATGTCCAAAATATGCTGTCGAAGCGCCTGATCGTCGGATGTCACCGATGCGACAACGGCGTCCTTTCCAATCTCGAGTGTATCGAGCTTCACGCGCTCATCCTTTCGTTAGACGCGGTTAACCGTTTACCGGGGCTAACCAACTCGCAACGACAAATGATAGCGCTCTGAACGATTTTATAAAGTCAAATA
>RKAY01000097.1 GCA_014846205.1 Collinsella aerofaciens
AAGATCAAGATTGCCCAGTACTATGAGGATCGCCTGGGCGAGCGCTATGCCGGAACGGTCTCATGGGTCAGCAGCATGGGCCTGTTCGTACGCCTGGATCTGACGCAGGTCGAGGGCCTGGTTTCAATTAAGAGCCTGGGCAACGAGTGGTTCGAGTTTGACGAGGACGCGCTCACGCTCACAGGTGCCGACACGGGGACCCGCTATGAGCTGGGGCAGCGCGTGGTCATCGAGGTTTCGCGCGTCAATACCACGCGTGGACATCTGGACTTTAAGCTTATCCACTAGCTGGGGCTTGGTGGCCGATAGAGAACGGGGCGGTCTTTTTGGGCCGCCCCTTTTTTATGTGGCTGTTCGATTGTCTTGCCGCGCGCTCGTTTACCCTTCCGCCTGCGATATGGGAGATAAAACCTACCAAAATAAACCTGTCCCTTTTTGGCAGGTTCACGAGAGAGCGGGGATGACATGGCAACGGCATACGGATATGCGCGCGTGAGCTCGCGCGACCAAAATCTGAATCGGCAGCTGGATGCGCTGAGCGCCTATGGCGTGGAGCCAGAGAACATTTTTGCCGACCACGCCAGCGGCAAGGACTTCGACCGCCCGCGCTATCGTGAGTTGCTGCGCGCGCTGAGGGATGGAGACGTGCTGGTGGTGCTTTCTATCGATCGGTTGGGTCGCAACTACAGCGAGATTCTCGAGGAATGGCGGCGCATAACCAAAGAGCTCGGCGCCGCCATCGTGGTGCTGGACATGCCGTTGCTCGACACGCGCACCAGGGGCAACGGGGCGCCCGACGTGACAAGCACGCTGATTGCGGATATCGTTTTACAGCTGCTGAGCTACGTGGCACAGGTGGAGCGGGAAAACATCCATCAGCGCCAGGCCGAGGGGATCGCGGCGGCGCAGGCCCGAGGTGTACGTTTTGGTCGGCCTCGTAAGCCGCGCCCTCCGCAGTTTGAACTCGTGCGGACGACCTACGAGGAGGGCGCTATCACGCGGAGCCAGGCGGCCAAACGCCTGGGTGTGTGCGTGGGGACATTCGATCGCTGGATGCGCGAGATGGGGTAGGGGCGCCGTGTTCTGTTGGGGCCGTGATTCGAACATTTTGGGTGTGGATGGGCACCAGCATCCGTCGTGTCGCCCATGCGAGACGTTGACCTCAAGATGGAAAACCGCGACCGTCTGTACGTCGGCGCTGGCTACAATATCGGCATCGGTCGCAGATGGCCATCGATGCGCTGTTTGCCAGACACTTGTCTTTTCTAAGAAGGGAATCCCCATGGCAGTGCTGTTTGTTGAATATCCCAAGTGCTCGACGTGTAAAAAGGCCAAGGCCTGGTTGGACGAGCATGGGGTTGAGTATATCGACCGCGATATCGTTACGGACAATCCTTCGGCTGAGGAACTTGCGACCTGGATTGCGCGTTCGGGGCTGCCGGTGCGTCGCTTCTTTAACTCGTCGGGCATGAAGTATCGAGAGCTTGGCCTGAAGGCGCGCCTGGACGCGGGGATGACGGACCAGGAATGTTACGGGCTGTTGGCGACCGACGGCATGCTGGTTAAGCGCCCGCTGCTGGTGGGCGACGACTTTGCGATCCCCGGCTTTAGGGAAGCGACTTGGACCGAGGCACTGCTGTAGCAGCTGCGGGAAGCGTATCCCAGTTTGAGTGCTGATTCTGGGACACGGTTTCCAGTTGAGGGCTCGACGGGAAAGCGGGGACCAGTTTGAGCTTGAAATCTGGGACGCACTTTCCACCGGCGGGCCTGTTCCAGTCAGTCCTCCAGCCGTGCCCATTCGTGTGGGTCGTAGATCTTTACGTGCTTGTCGGGCGTGCCGCTCCAGTACTCTTCGTCCATAAAGGGTAGGTATGCCTGAACGCCGGAGCAGATAAACGGAATTCGCTGTCGCTGCAGGCGTTCGCGCTGTCGTCGCTCCAGATGCGTCTCGGATATGACGGTCGGCATGCCGGATAACTCGACGAGGCTCGCCTGGATGCGCTTGAGGTCGGGGAGCGCCGCGTGCCATGACGTCCGCATAATTAAAAACGAGGCGTGACGGTATTCCGCTTGCATCACCGTGATGGCGGGACGCAGCGTGGGGTGGATTTTGTCCCGGCCGGGCCAAGGTCCGGCGGATATCTCGAGCCCCAAGGTCTCCCATAGGTAATCCAACTCTTCGTCCATAGCGCCTCGATGTCTACGCGATTATTGTCGCTTCGATTGTGTGACCTGGTGCTATCGTTTTCGCGATAGAATCTGCCAACGGTCGTCGGCTACCGTTCGCGGCGTTCTGCCCTTTGTGCGCGGCGGCTGGCTCCACAGGTCCTTCACGGGTTGGGCTAAATCGGGCCAATTTGGCCGAATTTCAAAAAAGTTAAAATTGGGGCTTGCGTCACGACGGGTCTTCCCGTATATTTCTATCTTGCGCAAAGGCACAGCCGAGCGCAGCGATGCAGTCATTGGGATGTCGTCTAATGGCAGGACAGCGGATTCTGGTTCCGTCAATGGGGGTTCGACTCCCTCCATCCCAGCCATTGCATTTGCTACATATGGCCCGTTCGTCTAGCGGTTTAGGACGCCGCCCTCTCAAGGCGGAGATCACCAGTTCGAATCTGGTACGGGCTACCACAAAATGAATGCCCGGGCCTCGCAAGAGACCCGGGTTTTGTGTATTCACCACACACGCGACATTTGCCGCGTTTCGTCCGGTTTGAGGAGTAGCCATGGACCTGCCCATCAGCTTGCAAGACATCACGTATGCCGAGAACTATCTGGCGCAGGGCGACCTGGCCACGGCGACGCCGCTGCTGGAGCGTTTGGTGGAGCTTGCCGAGGAGTATATCGACGCCGAGTGCAAGACGGAGGAGAACCGTCAGTACTTTAGCTTTGATAGCAAGTTTGAGCGTCTGGCGTATCGTCGCGTGGAAAAGGATCCACGCGAGCTCGTGCAGGTCGAGGTGCCGTTTGACCGTCTGTACTCCGACATGGCATTCGCCTACATTCGCCAACAGGATTATGTGAGTGCTCGCAATGCCTTGATGCAGGCCGTGCGCTGGGATCCTATGAACTGCACCTATCGCCTGGACCTGGCCGAGCTGTTCCGCGCGCTCGAGGACAAGCAGGAGTGGGCTTCGCTTTCGTTTTCGGTGCTGGAGCGTGCGAGCGACGGTAAGTGTGCCGCCCGCGCCTATGCCAACCTGGGGCAGTACTTCTTGGAGCCCGAGACCGAGAACGTCTCGGCGGCCGTGGGTTGTGCGCGCCTGGCACTACGCTTAGCGCCTGGCGATGCGCATACGACGCGCCTGCTCAACAAGATTCATGCTGCCTATCCCGATGCCGCCGATGAGAGCGACGACCACGTGATGGGCGAGCTGAGCCTGCAGGGCGTGCCGACCTCGCCTTCGGCCGAGATTGCCATTTGCCTGATCATGTGTGCGACCGATGCTGCGAGCGACGGCGACAAGCAGGAGGCGAC
>RKAY01000069.1 GCA_014846205.1 Collinsella aerofaciens
GATTCGGAAAGCTTTATGCCCCTTTCCGGCATGTGAAGTCAATGGAGGGCGTTCCGGCCGTCATCGGACGACGAGGCCGGAACGCCACGGGGTCACTTGCCCGCGTTCACGGCCGTGTGGCGGCCGGAACCCTGTGCGTAGTGGCGCTTGCGGAACACGAGCAGGGAGCCGCCCGCGAGCAGCACCGCCAGAGCGCCGCCGGCAAGGCCGAGCACGGCCACGCCGGTGGAGGCCAACGGCTTGGCACGGTATCCGTTCCAGTCGTCGGTGTTGCTGGTAGTCTGGGTGTCGGCGCACAGCTGCTTGCCGTCGATCTCGGTCACGTCGCCGGTGGAGTATTCCGGATCGGTGTCTTCGCCGCCGTCGGTCTTGTCGTTGAACGGGTCGCCGTTGGACGGCGCGCATTCCACGAGCGGGGTTCCGGTGACGATGGCGCGATCCGTGTGGGTCTCGCCTTCCTTGACGCCCTTGAGCGTGCCGGTCACGCTGACCGATTCGCCCGGCTTGAGCACCAGGGTGTCCCAGTCGGCGGGATAGGTCAGCGAATCCATGTCCACGTGCGCGTCGCCGACGATGGTGGAGTCGGCGAGGTTCAGGTCGCTTGCCTTGAACCATGCGCCGTCGCCGGTGGCCGGGTCGGTCTTGGAGGTGTTGGTGATGATGAACGTGATGCCGATGCTGTCGGCGTCCATCTTCAGCGCCTGCTTCGGGTCGTCGCGGTCCGCCTGCTCCTGGCCGTCCTGCTTGAGGGTCGGGGTATCGACCTTTTCGAGGTGGATGCTCGGGGTCATGTCCGGGGTCTTGGTGACGACCTTGTTGGATTCGCGCGGCTGGCCGTTGATGGTCTCGGTCCACGTGTTGGGCACCTCGTCGGCCACGGCGATGGTGCCGACAAGCTCGCCGTTCTTGGCAAAGAACAGCGGCGTTTTGCCCTCGGTGGCAAATTGCTTGGCAAGGTCCGTAGGCACGGCAGCGCCCAACTCGCCCATGAAGCGCACGTTGCCGGCAGCGATGACGTTTTGTCCCTCGCGCGCCGTAACGCCTCGTCCAGGCACGGCGGCAAAGTCCTCGACCATGCGTGCGACGATTCCGCGCGCCTCGCACTCGGCCATAATCGCCTCTGCCAGCGGGTGCTCGCTCGAGCGCTCCAGCGCGGCGGCCAGCTTGAGCAGCGCCTTTTCGCTCATGGCGGGCGAGCCGTCGGCGCGCGCGGCAACCACAATGTCGGTCACGGCCGGCTTGCCGCGGGTGACGGTGCCCGTCTTGTCGAGCACCACGGTGCCCACGCTGCGCAGATTCTCCAGCGCCTCGGCGCTCTTGAACAGGATGCCCATCTCGGCACCCTTGCCGGTGCCCACCATAATGGCGACGGGCGTGGCCAGGCCCAGTGCGCACGGGCAGCTGATCACCAGCACGGCCACAGCGGAGGTGAGCGCCTCGTTTATGCTGCCGGTCAGTGCCATCCACGCCGCAAAGGTCACGGCCGAGATCGCGAACACCACGGGCACAAACACGCCGGCGACTTTGTCGGCCATGCGGGCGATGGGCGCCTTGGTGGCGTTGGCGTCCTCGACGAGCTTGATAATCTTGGCGAGCGATGTCTCGGCACCCACACGCGTGGCGCGGAACGTAAACGAGCCGGTGCGGTTGACGGTGGCGGCGTTGACGGTGTCGCCGGCGGTCTTTTCCACGGGGATGGACTCGCCGGTGAGCGCGCTTTCGTCCACGGCCGAGCTGCCCTCGAGTACCACGCCATCGACGGGGATGGACTCTCCGGGGCGCACGCGCAGGACCTGGCCGGTAAGGATGCCGTCGACGTCGACGGTGGTCTCGGTGCCGTCGTCGGCAACGACGGTCGCGGTCTTGGGCGCCAAGTCGATGAGCGCCTCGATGGCGCCGCCGGTCTTGGACTTGCTGCGCGTCTCGAGGTATTTGCCCACGGTGACGAGCGACAGGATCGTGCCGGCGCTCTCAAAATAGAGATTGTCCATGCTCGTCATCATGGCCTCGTGCACCTGACCCGCGGCTAGCTGGTCGGCCATGATGAACATGGCGTAGAGCGACCAGGCGATCGACGCGGTGGCACCGACGGCGATGAGAGCGTCCATGGTGGGCGCGCCGTGCGCGAGCGATTTAAACCCGTTGATAAAGTACGCGTCGTTGACGTAGACGATGGGGATGAGCAGGACGAGCTCGGTGAGCGCGAGCGTCATGCTGTGGGTATGGTCGGTGAAAATGCCGGGCAGCGGCCAGCCAAGCATGTGTCCCATGCCTATGTAGAACAGCGGAATGAGAAAGATGATTGAGATGATGAGACGGGTGCGCATGGCGGAGGCAGTGGCCTCCAGCTTTTTGGTCGGCGACTCCATATGGGTGGCGCCGGATCTGGCTTGCGCGTTGCCGCTTGAGCCGGCGGCACCGGTGCCCGCGTCGACGGGTGAGGCCGAGTAGCCCGCGCGATCGACAGCGGTGCAGATGTCGTCGGGGGAGACCTGCGTGGGGTCGTAGTCCACCAGCATGGAGCCGGCGAGCAGGTTGACCGCGACGCTTTGGACGCCGTCGAGCTTGCTCACGGCGCGGTCCACATGCGCCTGGCAGGCGGCGCACGTCATGCCGCCCACGTCGAACTTATCTTGAGCCATGGCTTCTCCTTTCTGTAGTTTGGTGCTGGAATTGTTAACCTGCTGATACTATACACCCATACCCCCTGGGGGTGTCTAGTGGAGATTGAAATGTATGACATTTCGTTACAGATGAGGGTGGCTGCTCAATCGTTGACAGCCCCTACCAAACATCTCAATCTGTAACATCTAGCAGGGAAAATGACCTATAACTGTTACAGATCGAGACATTGTCCGGTGGGGGAGTCCCTGCTCGGCCCCGTCCGCCCCGTCATCTGTGGTTTACGTGGGGGCATACGGAGTACGGGTATACTAACCGGCGGCGAATCTGCTCCATCGCTTAGGGCCGCTGCGTCTGGACGGCGCGTGATAGGGCTGCCAAAGCGATCGCCAGCGTGCTGAGCAACGTCCTCTCTGTGCGCACCTGTTTTTGTATGTATTAGCGCACTACCAAGCACGCTCGCGCGGCCGCATGCCGTGCCCATAACGCGTGCAGATAAGGAACAACAACATATGCGTAATTCTGTTTCCGACGTCACCGACGCCGAGATTCTGGACGAGGCCCGCGAGGCCATGACCCAGGCTGCCTTTGATGCGGCCGACGAGGCCAGCGCCGCCGAGACCGTCGAGTTCGCGACCGAGAGCCTGCCCGCCTTCGACGAGCTGGGCCTTTCGGACGAGATGCTTCGTGCCATCGAGAACCTTGGTTACACGGCGCCCACGCCCGTGCAGGCCGGCTCGATCCCCGTGGTGCTCGAGGGCCGCGACCTGCTTGCCGCCGCTCAGACCGGCACCGGCAAGACGGCCGCCTTTT
>RKAY01000099.1 GCA_014846205.1 Collinsella aerofaciens
ATTCCACCGCAACTATCCTTGGAATCGGCATTTAGCTCGTGCCCACTTTAATGCCATTTCAAAACTATGCCGGATTACGGGGCTGATTCGGAGACCCCCATCCATACCGGTAATTTTCGATTTTTGATAAGCCGTCTACCTGCAGTTTTAATTTCGCGATTTTTCCCATGGTCAAGTAATACAGGTCCAGCCCCGTAATCCGCCATAGTTTTGAAAGCAGCCCATTTGGGACGGGACCATATTGACTACTTTTACCTATCAGCCCGCATGTTTGACGCAGCTAAAATAGCCTCGTCCCAAATTGACTACCCTGGCATTGGAGATACCATGGTGGCAACCTAGCGAAAGGACGATGTATGGCACATGTCGATGACCAGCGCGTGGCGCGCGTGCTCGATGCGCTCGAGGCGCAACACCCCGGCGCGCAGCTGCTTGTGAACGACCCGTGGTCGATCTACTATCTGACCGGCTTTTATGCCGATATGTTCGAGCGTTTTTGCGGCGTGCTGCTCGCGCGCGATGCCGAGCCCGTGATCTTAGTTAACGCGCTGCATCAGCTGCCCGAGTACGACAATGCCCGCGTCGCCTATCACACCGACACCGACGTCGTGACAGACGCCATCGCACGCGAGATCAATCCTGCCAAGCCACTCGGCATCGACACCGTCATGCGTTCCGGCTTTTTAATGCCCCTTATGGATCGTCACGCCGCAAGCGAGTTCTTCCTGGGCGACTTTGCCGTCACCGCCGCACGCACCCACAAGGACGAAGCCGAGCAGGAGCTCATGCGTGTGTCCTCGGCCGCCAACGACGCCGTGATGGCCGACGCCATCAAGCTCGTTCACGAGGGCGTAACGGAGCGCGAAATTGCCGACCAGATGCTCGGTCTGTACCGCAATCACGGCTGCGAGGGTTTTAGCTTTCCGCCCATCGTAAGCTTTGGTGCCAACGCCGGCGACCCGCATCACGAGCCCGACGATACGGTACTCAAGCGCGGCGACGTGGTACTGTTCGACATTGGCGGGCGTCGTCGCAACTACTGCTCGGACATGACACGCACGTTCTTTTGGGGCGAGCCGGACGAGGAGACAGCACGCATCTACGACATCGTGCGTCGCGCCAACGAGGCCGCCGAGGCGCTCATCGCACCGGGCGTGCGCATGTGCGACCTGGACCATGCCGCGCGCGACGTGATTGAGGACGCTGGCTACGGCAAGTACTTCACGCATCGCCTGGGCCACTCAATCGGTCTGCAGGACCACGAGCCAGGCGACGTTTCCCTTGTCAACGAGCAGGTCGTAGAGCCGGGCATGACGTTCTCTATCGAGCCGGGCATCTACCTCCCCGGCCACACCGGCGTCCGCATCGAGGACTTGGCCCTGGTCACCGAGTCCGGCGTCGAGATTCTCAACGCCTACCCCCACGGCCCAGTCCGCCTCGACTAGGCATGCCACCAAAGCTCCCCTAGAAGTTGCGGTGAAATACGGACTGTTTAAGGCTTCTAGCCCATAAAACAGTCCCTATTTCACCGCAACTGATGAGGGGGGATGGGTTAACGGAGCAAGCCTGCCACTTCGCCGGCTAGGGTGATGGTGCCGGCGGCTACGAAGGGCTCTCCCGCGGCATCGAAGGCGGCGAGGGCCTCGGAAACGCTGGGGTACACGCCCGCGAGCTTGTCGGCATCCACCAGGGCAGCGAGTTCCTCTGCCGGCAGGGCGCGATCGGAATCGGTCTGGGTTACGACCACGCGCGGGAAGGCCGGGATCAGCACATCGACGATGCCCGCCACATCCTTGTCGGCCAGCGCGGCACACAGCAGCGTGGGGCGATTCTCCACGCACAGGTCGATCTCATCCAGCGCGCTTACAAAGTTCTCGCAGCTCTGAGGGTTATGGCAGGCGTCGATCAACTTGAGCGGATCGGTTCCCAGCACATCAAAGCGACCCGGCGTGGGACAGCCCATAAGCGAAGCGTCGAGCTTGTCATGGTCGAGTTCGCGGCCCAGATACCCCTCGCACAGCATAATCGCGCACGCGGCATTCTGCGGTTGATACGCCGGTTTGACCATACTCGACGTATAGATCGCACGCGGCGTGGTGCAGCTAAACTCAACCGTATCGCCCACATGCGCCGGCACCTTAGTCGTGGTGTGGCTCACCACGAGCGGCACCACACCGCACTCCCGGCAGTGGGCATCCATCACGCGCTGAACGCTCGGCTCATGCGTGCCCTCGCCCAGCACAACCAGGCGCCCGGGTTTGATGACCGCGGCCTTCTCCCCCGCAATGGCCTCGAGAGTGTCGCCCAAAATGCGTGTATGGTCGAGGCCGATACCCGTAATGGCAACGGCGACGGGATCGGTCGCACTCGTGGCGTCCCAACGGCCGCCCATGCCAACCTCGAGCACGGCAACGTCCACCGCAGCCTCGGCAAACACCACCAGCGCGGCAGCCGTCAGCAGGTCAAACGGTGTGATGGTATAGGCGCGCTCCCCCGCCGCCACACGACGAGCATTCACGCGATGCCCCGCCTCGACGGCGGCAGAAACGCCACGGGCAAACGCCTCATCGCTCACGACGCGCCCATCGACCTCCATGCGCCCGGGATAGCGCACCAACTGCGGAGACGTATACAGCGCGGTCTTTAACCCCTCACCACGAAGAATGGCAGCCGAAAAACGCGTGGTCGAAGTCTTGCCATTAGTACCGGCAACCTGAATGCAATCGAAATACTCGTCCGGACGTCCCAGCTCATCGAGCATATCGACAACCGTCTCAAGCAGAGGCCCAGCATCCCCAGAAATCCGCCCCGTATCAGCAGCCAAAGCAACAGCTTCACCAAACGAAAGCAACTCAAACGAGAAAGGAACGACATACGACCCAGAACGCTTAGGCATAAACCAAAGTCCCCTCAACATAAAAAGAGGCCCGTAATAAACAACGAGCCCCTCCCATTCGAAATATCAGCCAAACACCGTTGCAGCGGAATCAAGGCCACAACCCAGTGGTCCTAACACGCCAGATGCAAACAACCACGTAACCGCACTCCGGCAGGGCTTCGAGAGG
>RKAY01000012.1 GCA_014846205.1 Collinsella aerofaciens
GGCGGCAAAGTCGGCGATGTCGGCCAGGTAGACCGTGGTCTTGACGACATCGGCAAACGTGGCGCCGACAGCGGTCAGCAGGGCCTCGACGTTAGCGAGGGACTGCTTGGCCTGGGCCTCGACGCCCTCGGGCAGCTTGCCTGTCGCGGGATCGATGCCCAGCTGGCCGGACAGGAACACCATGTTGCCGGTCTGGATACCGGGGGAATACGGGCCGATGGCTGCGGGTGCGTTATCGGAAGACACGACGGTCTTGCTCATGTTTTTCTCCTTACAATCAAATAGAGAGCGTGAGCGCGGCGTTCGCACCGGGAGGCACAGTTCGGTCTGAACACCGCGCTTGATTGGGATAGTAGGGGATGATTTTGCGCGGTGCAAGATAATTATCAGACCGCGAGAATATTTTATCGCCCAACGGCGCGTACGGGCCGATGAACGGCGTGACCGGTGACCCGCCTGAAGACTTTGTCCTGCTTGGGCTGCGGGCATCGCCCATCGCGACGGCGCCACTATCCTTTTGAGTATCTGGGCATTTTGAAAGGCAGGATATGACCGCAACCGCCAGTCGAACCACCAACCGCAGACCCGAGCTCTTGGCCCCCGCCGGAGGCCCGGAGCCCTTTGCCGCCGCGCTCGCCGCCGGTGCCGATGCCATCTACTGTGGCATGGGCAGCTTCAATGCCCGCCGCAAGGCAACGAACTTTACCGACGAGGCCTTTGAACAGGCCTGCCGTGCTGCACACCTGGCCGGCTCGCGCGTCTATGTCACGGTCAACATCGTCATCAAGCAGTCCGAGATGGGCGATGCGCTGCAACTCATCCACCGCTGCTCCACGCTGGGCGCCGATGCCTTCATTATCCAGGACTGGGGCCTGTTCTTTGAGGTCAAGCGCACCATGCCCGGCATCGAGACACACATCTCGACCCAGGCGAACATTCATGACGACCGCGGAACCATCTGGTGCCGCGAGCAGGGCGCCGACCGCGTGACCCTCTCGCGCGAGCTTTCCATCGACGAGATCGCCGCCATTCACAATGCCGCGCCCGATGTGGACCTTGAGGTCTTTAGCCACGGCGCCATCTGCTTTTGCTACTCGGGCCTGTGCCTGCTCTCGAGCTTTGCCATGGCGGGCCGCTCGGCCAACCGCGGCATGTGCGCTCAGCCCTGTCGCCTGCCTTACGAGCTGATCGACGAGAACGGCCGTACGCTCTCCCCTGCCGGTCGCGAGCGCGCTCTATGCCCGCGCGACACCAACACTTCGCAGCTCGTTCGCCGTCTGTATGACGCCGGCGCCGCATCGCTCAAGCTCGAGGGCCGCATGAAGGCGCCCGATTACGTGTACTCCATCGTCGATGTGTATCGTCATCAGATCGATGACATGCTGGCCGGGGTCGCAATAGATAAGGACGAGGAAGCCGCCCGCCAGCGCCAGCTCAAACGCTGCTTTAACCGCGACTTTACGCACGCCTACCAAGACGGTACCTCGGGTGACGAGATGATGAGTTACGAGCGTTCCAACAACCGCGGCCAGATTGTGGGCACGGTGCTGGGCAGCCGTCTGGCCAACCGCGACGTGCGCGGGCTCAAGCCTGACGACCGTCGTCGCCGCGCCGCCATCGCCCGCATTGAGCTGTTTGAGCCCGTGGGCAAGGGCGACTTGTTGGAACTTCGCCACGACGACGAGTTCGACCAGTTCCTAACCACTATCGCTACCGATGATGCCACCGCCGGTGACATCATCGAGTGCCGCGTGCCCCGCAGCATGCCCGAGGGCTGCCGCGTGCGCGTCATCCGCAGCCAGCGCGCCATCGACGCCGCCGGCGCCGCACTCAAGCGCGACGTGCTGCGCCGCCGTGCCGTTGATGTAACCGTTGTGGCGCATCTGGGCGAGCCGTTTACCGTGACGCTCGCCTGCTGCGACGACCCTTCGCTAACGGCCACAGCCACGGGCTTTACCGTCGAGGCCGCCAAGACCCGCGCGGTCGAGGCGTCCGATCTGGTTGAACACGTGGGCCGCATGGGTTCCTCGCCCTTTGAGGCCGCGAGCTTTGATGTGGCACTCGATGAGGGCTGCGGCATGGGCTTCTCCGCTGTGCACAAGGTACGCACCGCCGCCTGCAAGGCGCTGGAAGAGGCCATTCTGGCGCCGTACGAGGAGCGCGCGAAAACACTCGAGTTGCCGGTACTCGACAAATGTACGCGCGCCATGCCCGAGCATTACCGCGATGAGCCGCAAATCTGCGCCACCATCACCTCGCTCGAGGCTGCCGAGGCAGCTCGTGCCGAGGGCGCCGCGCGCATCTACATGACCACCGATGCGCTCAAGGCTGTCGGACTCTCCCCTGCCGATGCATTTGAACAGGGTATCGTGCCCGTACTCGACGAGGTCTGCCGCGCCGTTGACCACGAGCGCGTCGATCCCTGGATCAATGCCGGAGCCACCGTCGCCGTCGGCAATATCTCCGAGCTTGCCCTGGCCGCCCAGGTTGGCGCCACGGCCGAGATTCGCTCTTGCCTGCCGGTTCATAACACGCCCTGCATGAAAGCGCTTGCCGAGCGCGGAGCCGGTGCGTTTTGGCTCTCGCCCGAGATCACGCTCGACGAGATTGTCTCGCTCGGCGCCGCCGCGCCCGCGGCGCTGGGCATCACTGTGTTCGGCCGCCCGCGCGTTATGACGAGCGAGCACTGCATCCTGCAGGTTGCCAACGGCTGTATCCACGATTGTGCCAACTGCCGCCTGCGTGCCCGCAAGCTCTCGCTCAAGAATATCGACGGAAAGGTCATGCCCGTCCGCACCGACATCCATGGCCGCTCTCGCTTGTACGACGCCTACCCCATCGACCTTACGCCACAGGTACCACAGCTGCTCGACGCCGGCGTCCGTCGTCTTATGGTGGACGGCACGCTGCTCGATACGGATGAGGTGGGCCGTGCCGTCGCCCGCGTCCGT
>RKAY01000165.1 GCA_014846205.1 Collinsella aerofaciens
GCGGCGGGGGAGCGCCCGGTGCGCGTATGCGTGCTCGAGGGTATTGTCGACCACACGAACGTGGGCGCGATTTTCCGCTCGGCCGCCGCGCTCAATGTCGATGGCATTCTGGTGAGCCCTACGTGCTGCGATCCACTGTATCGTCGCTCGGCTCGTGTGAGCATGGGCACCGTGTTTCAGGTGCCGTGGACGCGTATCGGCAGTGAGGCGCGCGTGTGGCCGCATGACGGGTTGGCATCGCTGCATCATGCCGGTTTTTCGTGCGCCGCGATGGCGCTGACGGATGATTCGGTGTCGCTGGACGATCCCGTGTTGCAGGAGATAGACCGCCTAGCGATCTTTATGGGTACCGAGGGTGCCGGCTTGGGCGCCAAGACCATTACCGGCTGCGATCGAGCCGTGCGTATTCCGATGGCGCACGGGGTCGATTCACTCAACGTTGCCGCTGCCAGTGCCGTCGCCTTTTGGCAGCTGTGCCCGCACGTGAGCAATGAGTATCACTACCAGCCGGGTTTGTATCACTAGGCAGATATTTCTCACCGGGCTCTGATTCAGGGTGTTTCGGCCGACGCCGGTCGGTGCTAAGCTGGTATTGGCTTTGGTCTTAAATTGCCGTTTTGTTGTTTAACGTATGCTGGTGGGGAGGGCGTGTGGCTAAGAAATCTACGGCTATCGATGTAACGCAGGGTGTCATTTGGCAACAGCTGCTGTCGCTGTGTGTCCCTATCTTCTTTAGCTCGTTTTTTCAACAGGCTTACACGCTTATCGGTACGTATATCGTCGGCCAGTTTGGCGGCAAGCTCGCATTGGGTGGCATTCAGGCCACGATGGTGCTCACCGAGCTCTGCATTGGCTTTTGCGTTGGCGTCGGCGCCGGCTGCGCGGTCATTACCGCTCAGTACTTTGGCCAGCACGATGATGAACGACTGAGTCGTTCGGTCCACACGGCCATGACGCTCGCGCTGGTGGGCGGTATCGTCGTCTCCATTCTCGGCATCGTGTTCGTTGAGCCCATGCTCGTTTTGATGAATACGCCGCATGAGCTACTTGCCGAGGGCGTTGCCTATGCTCGTTGCTACTTTGCCGCCATGGTTGCGGCACTGCTGCTCAATATGGGTACCGCGCTGCTGCGCGCTGTGGGCGATACGCGCGGGCCTGCCGTGATCATTGCCTCCGGCTGCCTCGTTAACGTGGTGCTGGATATCATTTTTGTTGCCGTGCTGCATATGGAGGCTTTGGGCTGCGGTATCGCGGTGGCGCTGACCATTTGCTCCAACGCCACGATGATCGTGATTCGTATGATGCACGCACCGGGTGCGTGGCGGCTTTCGCTGTCCAAACTCGGCATTGATCCTGTCATTTGTAAGAGCATGATCTCGTGTGGTCTGCCGCTCGGCTTTCAGTCTGCTGCGTATTCGATTTCCAACGTTTTGATTCAGGTGTCGGTCAACTCGTTTGGTGCCGATGTCACCACGGCGTGGGGTCTTTCGGGCCGCTTGGATGGCATTGTCTGGATGGTTACCGAGGCGCTTGGCGTGTCGATCACCACGTTCTCGGCGCAGAACTTTGGCGCGCGCAACTACGAGCGCATGCGCAAGGGCTACCATACGTCGCTCGTGCTGTCGTTTACGCTCATCGGTGGTTTGTCTGCCGTGCTGCTGGTGTTCTCGGGCCCGTTGTCGCGTCTGTTTGTCGACGATGCTTCGATTTCGGCGTACACCACGACGATTCTTCATTTCATCGCGCCCTTCTACGCGATCTTCTCGATTATCGAAAACGCGTCGGGCTCCATTCGCGGTGCCGGCGTGAGCTTGCAGCCCATGCTGCTTACGATTTTTGGCACCGTCGTGCTCAGGGTGGTCTGGGTGTTTGCGATTATGCCGTTCGATCCGTCGCTTGAGCACCTGCTGCTGGTTTACCCCGTAACTTGGCTTATCACAGCCACGATGTTCACCATCTACCACCACAGCGGCAACTGGCTAGGCCGCGCTACCGCCTAGCCAGTGGGGACGCCCGCAATGGCTAGTATTCGATGCCTTGGCGGGCTAGGAGGCCTTCGTCGAAGTAGTGTTTGATGGGGCGCATTTCGGTGACCAGGTCTGCGAGGTCCGTGAGGGGCAGCAGCCCGCGGCCGGTGAGCACGAGTTCCGTGGTAGCGGGCTTCAGCGCGATCAGCTCCTCCACATCCTCGCGCGTCACAAAGCCGCGGCGCATGGCCTCGCCGAGTTCGTCCAGAATCAGAACGTCGACCTGTGATATCTGCTCGCTTGCGAGCTCCATGATCTGCGCGGCGCAAGCCTCGGGCGTGTCGCGATCGGCCTGCACAATACGCAGCCCCAGGCGCGGCGCGGCATCATGCTCGGCGCAGTGCAGTTTCTTGGCAAACTGCAGCATAAGCACGTCGAGTCCATAGCCCGTCGCGCGCAAGGCGAGCCCCAACGCAGCCGTCGTCTTGCCCTTGCCGTCGCCCGTGTAAATCTGAACCTTGCCGACTTCCAGTGATGCCATCTCTGTCCTTTCGTGCCCGGCGTCGGTTTATCGCCGTCTGGGTTGGGTATTCTAGATAGCATTATCAACCCCAGTAGATGGAGTTCAAGCAGATGGAGATGGATGACAATAAACGTAGACGGAATATGATCCTCTACGTGCTCATCGCCTTCGTCGTCTACCTCGTGCTCTCGACCGTTCTGTTCCCCAACATCGGTCACAGGCAGCAGATTACGAAGACCGATTACTCGACGTTTGTCAAAGCGCTCGATAAGAAGAGCGTCGACCAGGTCG
>RKAY01000042.1 GCA_014846205.1 Collinsella aerofaciens
TCACCTCCTACATGGGCACCCGCATCGAGGCCCGCGTCATCGAGATGGACCGCAACCGCAACAACGTCGTCCTCTCCCGTCGCGTCGTGCTTGAGGAGTCCCGTAAGGCCGAGCGCTCCGAGATCCTGTCCAAGCTCAAGTCTGGCATGCGTCTCCAGGGCACCGTTTCCTCCATCGTCGACTTCGGCGCCTTCGTCGACCTCGGCGGTATCGACGGCCTCATCCACATCTCCGAGCTCTCCTGGAACCACGTCAACCATCCTTCCGAGGTTGTCAAGGTCGGCCAGGAGGTCGAGGTCGAGGTTCTCGACGTCGATCTCAACCGCGAGCGCATCTCCCTGGGTCTCAAGCAGACCACCGAGGATCCGTGGCGCGCACTGGTCAAGAAGTACCCCGTCGGCGCTATCGTCGAGGGCACTGTGACCAAGCTTGTCCCGTTCGGCGCTTTCGTCGACCTGGGCGAGGGCATCGAGGGCCTGGTGCACATCTCCGAGATGGCCAACAAGCACGTCGACCAGCCTTCTCAGGTCACCCACGTGGGCGACAAGGTTCAGGTCAAGGTCATGGAGATCGACCTCGACCGTCGTCGTATCTCCCTGTCCATGAAGTCTGCTGCTGAGACTCTGGGCGTCGAGATCGAGGTTACCCCGCTGCCTTCCGAGAAGAAGGACGAGGAGACCGACGCCGAGTAAATCGGTTTGACGATCACTTGTTTTAAGGGACCCGTCCGCAATGGACGGGTCCCTTTTTGCATTTGTCGATGTGGTTCGCGATATCGTCCGTGTGCGATGCTGCCCATGCTGTCCACAGGCTATTTGGTTGTCGGTGCATGAAAAGAATGCCGACATCCCGCCTCGGGGAGGAGGCGGGAACGCACCGAGTAGACGGAGGGGTGCGGAGCGCGGTCGCGTCTCGACTGACGACGTTGCCCATCGACGGGACTATTGTAGCGCATGGGTGGTTCTTGGTTTATCGTGCGAGCGCTTGTGTTGTGCCGTTGCCTGCGGCAACGGTGTGCTACACTCTTGCACTGCTGAGTGGGCTAGACGGTTGCGCGATGTGCTGCTTGCAGCGCGCGTGAGGAAAGTCCGGGCTCCAGAGGGCGGGATGCCGGCTAACGGCCGGGCGGAGTGATCCGACGGAAAGCGCCGCAGAAAAGAAGACTCCCACCTGCGTCGCAAGGCGTAAAGGGAAAAGCTGAAACGGTGGTGTAAGAGACCACCAGCGTCGTGGCAACACGGCGGCTTGGCAAGCCCCATCCGGAGCAAGCGCGAATAGGAACGCTATGGGCCGGCCCGGTCCGCGTTCGGGTAGCGTGCGTGGAGCTGCACGGTAACGTGCAGACAAGATAAATGACCGTTCACGACAGAACCCGGCTTATAGGCCCACTCAGCTTTCTTGTTGACGCTGCGACGACGTCAGCTGGCCGATTTGGCGCTCATTCGTCGGTCGCCGCCATAAGGCGTGCTCCCTCCTCTTTCGGGCCAAATCGACTCAGCTGACGCTGTCTCGCTGTCTTTGCCTGCCATCGGCAGCCTCATTTTTGTTACATCTCGGCTTTCAAGGCACCTTGCTCGCGCTGACGGGTTCTCGCTTTCGTTGACGGAATCATCGGCGGTTCCGTTCTTAGCGTCTCGCTGTCTTTGCCTGGTCAATGGCGTTGCCGTTCTATTTATCGGGGTTATCGGTACGGGCTTTGCCGTATTATTGAGGCTGTTTGTTGCTTTGCTTGTTGTTGAGGGGCTTTGTTGGACAGCTATTTTACTCTGCAATCGAATATTGAGGCTTCGGGCGAGTTTGTGGATCGCAAGAGCCGGTTTATTGCTCAGCTGGTCCATATTGAGTCTGAGGATGAGGCGAATGCCTTTATCGAGATGATTCGCAAGCGTCATTACGACGCTCGACACAATGTTCCCGCGTGGATTTTGGTCGATGGACGTGAGCGCCAGAGCGATGATGGTGAGCCGAGCCGTACGAGCGGCATGCCGACGCTCGAGGTGATGCGCGGTGCGGGACTTAAAAACGTATGCTGTGTTGTGACACGTTATTTTGGTGGCACGCTGTTAGGGCCCGGTGGCTTGGTGCGCGCCTATACCGCGGCGACGCAGGCGGCGGTGGCCGCGGCTCAAGAGGCCGGGCAGATCGTCGAAATGACGAGCGTCGTGCCGGTTGATGTACGTGTGGCCTATCCGCAATATGAGCAGGTGCTTCGCTTGGCGCAGGATTCGGGTGCCAAGGTTGCGGATACCGATTACGCGGATGCCGTGACGATTCATTTGGTGTTTAAAGCGGGGGAGCAAGAGCCGTTTTGCGCTAAGATGCGCGAGCTTATGGCGGGGCGCGAGGAGATTGAGATCGGCGCTCCCGAATTTGCCGAGTTCTAACGGCGACGGCCGGTGTGCTTTTGGATTGATTCCAAGCGCGCCGGTCGTCGTTTTATGTTGCCGCTGTTTACTTGGCGAGCTGCTTTAGCACATCGCAGGCGATCTCGACGGCATCGTCGATGCAGCCGGGGCAGCTGCGGAGCGGACCTTTATCCGATCCGATGCCCTTGAGCGTGCCGCAGACGGTCGTCGTGTTCTTCGTTTTAAAACGCTTGGCGATTTCGCGCGACAGCTTGTAGGTCTGGCCCTTGGTCTTGGGGTTCTCCATGCCGTCACTCATTACAAAGCCCATGATGGCCACGGCGCCCGAGA
>RKAY01000049.1 GCA_014846205.1 Collinsella aerofaciens
GCCCGGCTTCGAGTTTTGTCGAGGTCGTCCAGCACGAACTCGCCTCGGGTGCGCATCTGCAGGAGCAGTGGCTCGAGAACGAGGACATCTTCGATACGCCAGCCGTGCGAGCGCTGGTCGGCGCCACGGTTGAGCCGCTGCGCGATCGCGGAATCGATACCGTGGTGCTCGGCTGCACGCACTTTCCGCTGCTCGTGGGACCTATTCGCCATGCGCTGGGGCCCGGGGTGCGCGTGGTGAGTTCCGCCGAGGAGACTACGCGCGAGCTGACCGATATCCTCACGCGTCGCGAGCAGCTGGCGGGCGTCGCCGCCGAGCCGCAGCATCGCTTTGCGACAACGGCCGATAACATTGCCGAGTTTGCGGTGGCGGGTAGCTTTATCTTTGGCCAGCCGCTCAAGAGCATCGAACATATTGATATCGACGAACTGAAATAGATGTAGGGCTACCGTCCAAAGACTTGCCCTCTTCTTTTGCCGAAAGGATATTTCTATGGAGTACATGCAGGTCAACCGCGCCAACGGCCGTGCCGCCAATGAGCTGCGCCCCGTCAAGCTCACCCGTGGTGTTATGAAACATGCCCACGGCTCGTGCCTGGCTGAGTTCGGTGACACGCGCGTGCTGTGTGCCGCCACCATCGAGGAGGGCGTGCCGGGCTGGCGCAAGGGCGCCAAGGCCGGTTGGGTAACCGCAGAGTATGCCATGCTGCCGGCATCGACCGGTAAGCGTTGCAAGCGCGAGTACGCCAATCGTAAGGGCCGCTCCATGGAGATCGAGCGCCTCATCGGCCGTAGCCTGCGTACCGTCGTCAACATGAAGGCGCTCGGCGAGTACACCGTCACCGTCGACTGCGATGTGATCCAGGCGGATGGCGGCACGCGTACGGCGAGCATTACCGGTGCCTGGGTGGCGCTGCATGATGCCCTTGCTATGTGGGTCGAGGCCGGCAAGATCGAGCGCATCCCGCTCGCGGGCCAGGTTGCTGCCATTTCTATGGGCGTTGTCGACGGCAACACCATGCTCGACCTCGATTATTCCGAGGACAGCCACGCCGAGGTCGACATGAATCTCGTCGCTACCGACACCGGCGAGATGATCGAGCTCCAGGGCACCGGCGAGCAGGCGCCCTTCGACCGCAAGCGTCTCAACGCCTTGCTCGACCTGGGCGACAAGGGCATCGCCGAGCTCATCGAACTCCAGCGCCAAGCCCTCGCCTAATCTGCCAAAAAGGGATGTTTATTTTGGCAGGTTTTATCTGGGAAAACGTCGAAGTATAAGGTTTCTGTCGCCAGGGAGGGGAGAGGGCTCGAGGCCAGTTTCCCTTGGGCGGCATTGCTATAGAGACAAGGAGGCCAGTCATGGCACTTGAGAAGATCGATATCGACACCCTCGACCCGGCAGCGACCATCGTCGTGGCAACGGGCAATGCCCATAAGCTCACCGAGATCGAGGCCATTCTGGGCAAGGTCATGCCCGAGGTGCGCTTTGTGGCGTTGGGCCAGCTGGGTGATTTTGAGGACCCCGAGGAAAACGGCACGACGTTTTTGGAGAACGCCATCATCAAGGCGCAGGCCGCGGTAGAGGAGACGGGGCTTATGGCCATCGCCGACGATTCGGGCCTGGTCGTTGATGCCCTGGACGGTGAGCCGGGCGTGTACAGCGCACGCTACGCGGGCGTGCACGGCGACGATGCCGCCAACAACGCCAAACTGCTGGCAAACCTGGAGGGCGTGGCCGACGAGGATCGCACCGCGCGTTTTATGAGCGTTGTCGCGCTAATCGATACAGACGGCCTGGTCACCTATGGCGAGGGCGCCTGTGAGGGCGTCATTGCGCACGAGGGCCGCGGCGATCACGGCTTTGGCTACGACCCGCTGTTCCTGCCGGTCGACACGCCGGGCAAGACCATGGCCGAGCTGACGGCGGACGAGAAGAACGCCATCAGCCATCGATTCCATGCGCTCGAGCACCTGTCTGCCAAGCTGACGGGCGAGGAGTAGACCGTGCGTGCGGTGGTGCAGCGCGTGCTCAATGCCGGTGTAACGGTCGACGGCGAGTGCGTGGGAAAGATTGGCCGCGGTTACCTGGTACTGCTGGGCGTGGGCCACGGCGATACACGCGCCGAGGCCGATAAGCTGTGGGGCAAGCTCCGGGGCTTGCGCATTAACGAGGACGAGAACGGCAAGACCAATCTGGCGCTTGCCGACGTCGACGGTGAGGTGCTCGTGGTGTCGCAGTTCACGCTGTTTGCCGATTGCCGTCATGGTCGCCGTCCGTCCTTTACGGATGCCGGCGCGCCCGATGTGGCCAACGAGCTCTATGAGTACTTCCTGACGCTGGTGCGCGAAGACGTCGAGCATGTGGCGCACGGCATCTTCGGCGCCGACATGAAGGTCAGCCTCGTCAACGACGGCCCGTTTACCATCGTCCTCGATACGGACAACCTGTAAGCAGTCAATTTGGGACGGGGCTTTTTTAGCTACTTGCGTAAGGCCGCAGCAGGGTGCTATAGTATTAGAGTTTTGTCTATCTTAGGGGTATTATCCCCTTTTTGAATTGCACCTTCTGGAGGCCCTGTTCATGGAAGAGATGGAAGTCAATCACGTCGACGACATCCACGAGAAGCTGACCGATATGGTGGGCGATCGCGTCAAGGCG